>NZ_JBFAJA010000012.1:0-163780 GCF_040654975.1 Dactylosporangium sp. NPDC050588
ACGGTCAACATCTCCGGCTTCTACGTCGAGAACGCCGGCAAGCTGTACCGCGCCTGCGGCAACTGCACGAACTCCTACCAGCGCAACGTCGTGGTGGACAACATCATCGCGAAGTCCACGAAGGTGATCGCCGGGATCAACATCAACTGGGGCGACACGGCCCGGTTCACCCGGATCACCGTCTACGGCTCGGCGACGATCTGCGACAAGTACAAGGGCGCCCCGAAGGGCAGCGAGCCGACCCACGTCGGCTCCGGCGCGGACGGCGTCAACTGCTTCTACAGCGCGAGCGACATCACGTACCGCTAGCCACCAACCGCACGACGACCCACTTCGACGTGGGGGTGCCGCTGACCGCAGCCTGCGAGTCCAGCGGCACCAGCGGGTTGGTCTCCGGGTAGTACGCGGCGACGCAGCCCTTCGGCGTGTTGTACTCCACGAGCCGGAACCGCGCGGCGCGACGCTCGAGGCCGTCGGAGAACTCCGACACGAGGTCGACCGTGTCCCCGTCGGCGAAGCCGAGCTCGGCCAGGTCGAGCGCGTTGATGAACACGACCCGCCGCCCGGAGCGGATGCCGCGGTACCGGTCGTCCAGGCCGTAGATGGTCGTGTTGAACTGGTCGTGGCTGCGGATCGTCTGCAGCACCAGCCGTCCCGGCGGCACCTCCAGGACCACCAGCGGGCTGACCGTGAACACGGCCTTGCCCTCCGGGGTCGGGAACGTGCGGGAGTCCCGCGGCCCGTGCGGCATCGTGAAGCCGCCGTCGGCGATGCGGGCGTTGTAGTCGGCGCAGCCGGGCACCACGCGGGAGATGCGGTCGCGGATCCGGTCGTAGTCGACGGTGAACGACGCCCACGGGATGCCGTGCCGGTCCCCCAGGACGGCCGCCGCGAGACCGCACACGATGTCGACCTCCGAGCGCAGCAGCGGGCCCGCCGGCGCGGAGCGCCCCCGCGACGCGTGCACCTCCGACATCGAGTCCTCGACGGTGACCCGCTGCACCTTCCCGCCGGTCATGTCCTGCTCGGAGCGGCCGAGCGTCGGCAGGATCAGCGCCGTGCGGCCGGCGGCGACATGGCTGCGGTTGAGCTTCGTGGACACCTGCACGGTGAGCGTCGCGTCCCGCATGGCGGCGGTGGTGACGTCGGTGTCGGACATGGCGGCGACGAAGTTGCCGCCGAGCGCGACGAACACCTTGGCCCGCCGGTCCCGGAACGCCTTCACGGCGTCGACGGCGTCGTGACCGGGAAGGCGCGGCGGCGCGAAGCCGAACTCGGCGCCGAGCGCGTCGAGGAACCAGGCGGGCGGCTTCTCCCAGATGCCCATCGTGCGGTCGCCCTGCACGTTGGAGTGGCCGCGCACCGGGCACAGTCCGGCACCCGGCTTGCCGATGTTGCCCTGCAGCAGCGCGACGTTGACGAACTCCTTGATGGTGGCGACCGCGTTGTGGTGCTGGGTGATGCCCATCGCCCAGCAGTGCACGGTGCGCTTGGAGGCGGCCAGCATCGCCGCGGCGGTCTCGATCTGCGACCAGGTCAGGCCGGTCGCGGCGAGCACCGCGGCGCGGTCGACGGCGCGCGCGTGGCGCTCCCATTCGTCGAAGCCGGTGGTGTACCGGTCGACGAAGTCACGGTCGACCGCCCCGGGCGTCTGCAGGAGCAGGTGGCCGATGGCCTGCCACAGCGCCAGGTCGCCGTTGGAGCGGATCTGCAGCAGCTCGTCGGCGAGCCCGGTGCCACGGCCGGCGAGCCCGCGCGCCTTCTGCGGGTTGTCGAATCGCAGCAGCCCCGCCTCCGGCAGCGGGTTGATCGCCAGGATTCTCGCGCCGTTGCGCTTGGCGGTCTCCAGCGCGGTGAGCATCCGCGGGTGGTTGGTGCCGGGGTTCTGCCCCGACACGACGATGAGCTCCGCCTCGTGCAGGTCCTGCAGCGACACCGACCCCTTGCCGATGCCGATCGTGGCGGCCAGCCCGGCCGACGTCGACTCGTGGCACATGTTGGAGCAGTCGGGCAGGTTGTTGGTGCCATACGCGCGGGCGAAGAGCTGGTAGAGGAACGCCGCCTCGTTGCTGGCCCGGCCGGACGTGTAGAACACCGCCTCGTCGGGGCCGTCCAGGGCGTTGAGGTGGGTGGCGACGAGCGCGAACGCCTCGTCCCAGGAGATCGGCTCGTAGTGGGTGCCGCCGTCGCGGCGGACCATCGGGTGGGTGAGCCGGCCCTGCGCCTCCAGCCAGTGGTCGGTGCGCCCGGCGAGGTCCTCCAGGGAGTGCGCAGCGAAGAACGCGGGCTCGACGGTCTCCCGCACGCCCTCCCACGAGATGGCCTTCGCCCCGTTCTCGCAGAACTCGGCGGTGTGCCGCTTGCCCTGGGGGTCGGGCCACGCGCAGCTCATGCAGTCGACGCCGTCGACCTGGTTGAGCGCGAGCAGGTTGCGGGTCGCCTTGACGATCCCCATCCGCCGCACCGCGTTGGTGACGCTGAGCCGCACCGCCGGCAGCCCCGCCGCGTGGTCGGCGGGCGGCCCGACCCGCAGCCGTTCCTCGGCTTCGTCGATCGGCATCGCGGCGGCTCCAGCAGTAGTTGAGACCCACCGAGCGTAGCCCGTCCCCGGCGCCGCTGTCAGACGCGGAACTGGCCGACCAGGGCGTGCAGCTCGCGACTCATCGCCGACAGCTCCTCCGCGGCGGTGCGGGTCTCCTCGACCCCGCTGGTGGTGATGCGGGCCGCGTCGGAGATGGTGGCGATGTTCGCGGCGATGTCGGCCGAGCCGGCCGCGGCCCGGGAGATGTTGCGGCCGATCTCGGTCGTGGTGGCGTTCTGCTGCTCGACGGCCGCCGCGATGGTGTTCTGGTAGTCGCCGAGCCGCCCGGTGATCTCGACGATCTGGGTGATCGCCTCGGTCGCGGCCATCGTGTCGGCCTGGATGCTCTGTACCTTCGACGCGATGTCGCTGGTCGCCCGGCCGGTCTCCTGGGCGAGGTCCTTCACCTCGGTGGCCACGACGGCGAAGCCCTTGCCGGCCTCGCCGGCCCGGGCCGCCTCGATCGTCGCGTTGAGCGCCAGCAGGTTGGTCTGCGCCGCGATGTCGTTGATGACCGTGACGACGTTGCCGATCTGCTGGCTCGACCCGCTCAGGCGGCCGATCAGGTCGTGCGCCGACTGGGTCAGCTCGGTGGTCTGCCCGCCGATGCGGGCCGCGTCGGCGGCGGTGCCGGCGATCTCCTGGATCGAGGCGCTCATGTGCTCCGCGCCGGTCGCGACGGTGCGGACGTTGTCGGACACCTCGTCGGCCGACGCCACGATCAGCCCGGACCGGGTCGACGTCTGCTGGGCACTGGTCATGATCCGGGTCGAGGTGTCGCTGAGCCGCTCGCTGGCGACCGCGACCGTGGACGCCGACCCGCTGATCGCCCGTACCGTCGCGGCGATCTTCTCCACGAACGTGTTGAACTCGCGGCTCACGGTGGTGAACTCGTCGTTGCCGCTGACCACCAGCCGGTGGGTCAGGTCGCCCTCACCCTCGGCGATGTCCGACAGGCGCTCGTGCAGGGCCCGCAGCGGCCGCAGGATCGAGACCGACAGCGCCAGCGCCATGGCCACGGCCAGCACGAGCGCGACGCTGCCCACGATGTTGGCCAGCCTGCCGGTGCTGCTCGCCGTCGACCGGGCGGACTTCTCGGCGGCGGCCGACCGCTGCTTGGCGCCGGCGAGCAGCTGGTCGACCGGGCCGCTGATGCGCGCGTACACCTCCAGGCCCTCGCCGACGACGAGGTCGTTGGCCGCTTTGACCTGTGCCGGGGTCCCCGCCCGGTACGCCGCGATGACCCGGTCGTCGAGGGCCTTGAAGTCGTCGAACGCCTGGCGGATCGCCCGCACGGCGGCCTGGTCGGTGGCCGGCAGCGGCAGGCTCGCCATCGTGTCCAGCTCGGTGCTGAAGTCCCGCATCGCCTGCAGGAAGGCCGCCCGCGTGTCGGCCGTGTCGTCGGTGCTGCCGGGCTCGCCGCGCTCGACGTCGAACGCGTAGCCGACCTGCCAGCCGGAGATGTCGGTGATGCGGAACTTCAGCTGCTCGGCCGCGTCGAGCTGGGCCTGGGCGGCGGACAGGTGTCCGGCGGTGTCGCGGGTGCCGTGGGAGGCCGAGACCGCCGCGATCCAGATGGCCACCACGCACAGCGCGATGACGAGGAAGCCGATCACCAGCCGCGTGACCACCCGCGTCCGCCGTAGCGCGTCCATGTCTGCCACCCCTCGCCGACCGTTCTCGCGAAGCTCGCACCCCACCGATCGGCGCAACCGTCCCGCTCCTGAGAAATCCCGCGGCGCGCAAAGCCGTCAGGAGCCGCCGGGAGTCGTCAGGCGGCGAAGATCCGGGCGTAGATGGCGTCGATGACGTCGTTCTTCGCCAGGCTGTAGTCGCCGGGCCGGTCCGCGGTCTCGCCGGCCAGGCGCCGCTTCGTGCCGGCGTACAGGTCCCGGTCCGAGGGGTGCTCGCGCAGCCAGTCGCGGAAGAGCAGGTGCCGGATCGGCTCCGGGGCGCCCGGCGGCCACACGTGCAGGTGCACGTCGTCGGCCGCGCTGACCAGCATGCGGTGCCCGTGCCACCACGGCTCGCGCAGCACGAGCCGGTAGCCGAGCGGGGCCAGGACGGGCACGAACGACGACTCGTCGTCGCTGTCGGGCACGGTGAGGTCCACGTCGATGACCGGCTTCGCGGGCAGGCCGGGGACGGCCGTGGAGCCGACGTGCTCGACGGCCAGCACGAGGTCGCCGAGCGCCTCGGTCAGGGCGGCGCGGGTCGTCTCGTACCGCAGCGGCCACGACGGGTCGTAGTCATCGACGACAACGGCGGACCAGCGGCGGGGCGGGTCACCGACCAACCCCGCCGCCAGCTGCTCCGGCGTGCCGTGAAACCGCTCGGTGATGCTCGTCGGATACCTGGCCATCGTTACCTCCTGTAACAGCAAAGTCGGCCAGGATACGACACCTACGCCGGCAGCGGTGCCCCGCTGAGGTCGGCGAGGTGCGCGAGCAGCGCCTCCAGCAGCGCCGCGTCGAGGTGGGCGTCGCTCGGCCGCCAGTCACGGTCGCTGACGTACTGGCCGGTGACCAGCACCTCCGGGTCGGTGCCGGCGGCGAGCCGCACCAGCGCCCGCGCGGCGTCCGCGGGGTCCGTCGGGGCGCTGTCGCCGCCCATCTTGGTGCGCACCCAGCCCGGGTCGAGGGCGTTGCTGTGCGTCTCGGGCCAGCGCCGGGCGATCGCGACGGCCAGCATCAGGTCGAGCAGCTTCGTCGTGGAGTAGGCCGCGAACCCGTTCCAGGGGCGCCGGTCGTACTGCAGGTCGGCCAGGTCGACTGCGCCGTCCGCGGCCATCGCCGACGACACGAACACCAGCCGCTCCGGCCGCGGCAGCAGCGCCGTCAGCAGGTACGGGGCGAGCACGTTCACCTGGAACATCGACTCCAGGCCGTCGCCGGTCACCTCCCGCTCGGTGCTGTCCAGCCGGGCGATCCCGGCGTTGTGCACGACGGCGTCGAGGTGACCGTACCCCGACAGTGACGCGGCCAGGGCCCGGGTGTCGTCGAGCGAGCGCAGGTCGCCGACGACGACCGCGGCCGCGCCGGGCAGCGCGGCCTTCGCGGCGGCGGCGCGCTCCTCGTTGCGGGCGTGCAGGATGACCCGGTGCCCGCCGTCGACGAGCTGGGTCGCGGTGTGCAGGCCGATGCCGTCGGCCGATCCGGTGACAAGAATGGTGCGCAAGTTGAGTCCCTTCCATCGTGTGCCGCACCACGATGGAGCGTCCCGATTGCAGCGCAATTGCAGCCGACTTGCCCCGGTGCACGCGTCGCGCACGCACCGGGGCAAGCGGGTGGCTTCCTAGACCGGGTTCCAGCCGTCGGTGCCGGCCAGGTACTTCTGCGGGGTGTAGTTCGCCGCGGCCGAGTCGCTCAGCTGCGGGCGGTTGCTGTTCGTCCCGGCGCCGGCGCCGGTGTTGCGGTACTCCAGGAACCGCGCGTTCTTCCACGAGTTGCCGGACATGTCGGTCCACGGCTGCGCGGTCTTCATGGTCGCGCTGAGGTTCGACTCGCGGTAGAGCACCTGCGCGGCCGGGCCCCACGGGCGGCCGAGCTGCGTCACGTTGTTCGCGGCGCCGGTGATGGTGCACCGGTAGACGAGGATGCCGTAGGTCTTGGCGGCGTCGGTGTTCGCCGCGGTGATCGGACCGCCGCTGCTGCGCTTCTCGTGGATGGTGCTCGCGTTGAACACCGCAGTCGCGCCGCCGAAGATGAAGTCGACGGTGCCCTCGACGTAGGAGTTCACGTAGTACTGGCGGGAGTTGTTGACCAGCAGCGTGTCCTGGTTGCCGAGGAACCGCACGTTGTCGAACACCGACCGGTCGGCGTTGACGTTCGCCGCGACCGCCTGGCTGCCTTCGCCGTAGTCGTTGGACATGGTCAGGTTCGTCGCGACGAAGTCGTGGCCGTTGACGAAGACCGTGGCGCTGCCGCTCGTACCGTAGCCGCCGGCGCTGCTGTGGTTGTTGACGATGACCGTCGCCGACGCCGACGAACCCAGCCCCTGCAGGGTGACGAAGGGCTTGTTCGACGGGATCGTGACGATCTCGCGGTAGGTGCCGGCCTTGATGGTGATGACCCGGCGGGTGGTGTTGTTCGCCGGCACCGCGTCGACCGCCGCCTGCACGGTGGTGTACTGCCCGGTCCCGTCCTTGGCGACGGTGGCGGGGCCGGTGCCGCCGACGGCGTTGAAGGCCCACTGCTTGTTGCTGTTGGCGGTGCACGTCTCCTGGACCACCGCGGCGCCCGACGCGGTGCTGGCGTCCTTGTCGCTGACGCACAGGCCGCTGTTCACGTTGATGATCTGGAAGGTGCCGGTGCCGGACGCGACGAGTCGCCACTGCTGGTTGGCCTGGCTCGCCACGCACGTGTACTGCTGCAGCTGCACCCCCGAGGCCGTCGACCAGCCCGGCACGTCGACGCACTTGCCGCTGCTCACGTTCACCAGCTGGTAGTCCGAGCCCGCGGCGGTGAGCCTGAACTGCTGCCAGGCCGCGCCGCTCGTGCAGCCCCACTGCTGCAGCAGCGCACCGTTCGCCGTCGACGCCGACGGCACGTCGACACACATGCCGCTCTTCCTGACCGCCAGCTGATAGGTGCCGCCCGTGGGTGGCAGGGTCGCCGCGTCGGACGGCGGCGTCGACACCCCGGTCACCACGGCGGGCACGACGACGGCGAGCGCGGCGTAGAGCAGATGTCGCCTCGACCAACTCGATCTGGACATGAACCCGATCCCTTCTGGTCACGCTGAGCTACGAACCGCCGGGGCGGTCCGGCGGGCACCCAGGTAGATGCGAAGGCGGGGCCGGGCATAACAGGAATCGGGAAGGAAGGCCCGTTACTCGTACAGCGCGGACACCCACAGGTGGGTCAGCGTGTCGACCAGGACCGTCCGGTCGTCGAACGGCGGCACGCCGCACGCCGCCAGGTAGTACAGCCGCTCGCCGGTCCAGGTCAGCGAGGCGGCGAGCGCGCGCACGTCGATGCCCTCCAGCCGGGCCGCGACGGCGGGGTCGGACCGGACGTCGGCCTCGATCCGGGTGGCCGCGACGTCGGTGTACGACGCCATCTGCTCCAGCCACAGCTCGCGCAGTTGCGGGTCGGACGCCCAGCTCTCCACGATCGCGCGCAGGACGGCGGCGTTGGCGAACCACAGCCCGGCACCGGCGTCGACGCCGGCGCGCAGGGTCTCGCGCGGGCCCGCCGCCGCCTCCGACCACCGCCGCGCCGCCTCGTGGCCGGCGCCGACCGCGCGGCGCACCAGCTCGGCCAGCACGGCCTGCTTGCCGGCGAAGTAGAAGTAGAAGCTCGCCCGGGAGACCCCCGCGGCGGTAATGATCTCGGCCACGCTGAGCGTGTCGAAAGTGCGCTCCCGCAGCAGTCCGTGCAGCGAACACCCTGGCCGAGTGGCGCGGCTGGACCCCGTTCGCCGGCCCGCAGGTCCCGTACAGCCTGGTCAACCGCGACGCCGAGCGGGAGCTCCTGCCGATGGCCGACGCCTACGGCCTCACCGTGACCGCCTGGAGCCCGCTCGGCGGCGGCGTGCTGTCCGGCAAGTACACCGCCGGCGCGCCCGCCACCATGAGCCGCCTGAGCCGGGACGCGATCAGCGACCGCGACCTCGGCGTCGCCCAGGCCGTCGGTGCGGTCGCCGGCGAACTGGGCGTCACGCCGGCACAGGTGGCCCTCGCCTGGACCCGCCGGCGCGACGGCGTGCTGCCCATCGTCGGCGCCCGGACCGTCGAGCAGCTGCGCGACAACCTGGGCTGCACCGAGGTCACGCTGCCGCCCGAGCTGGTCAGGCGTCTGGAGGCGGCGACCGGGTTCACCCCCGGCTTCCCGGCCGACTTCATCGACCAGACCCGCTCGTGGGTGCTCGGCGCCGCCGCCGTCTGACCCACCGCGCGCGTCAGCAGTTGCGGCTGGTCCGGTTCTGGGGCGGGGAGACCGGGCCGGCCGTGCGGAGGGGGCCGGTGCCGGCGCTGCCGTCGCTGGTGATGCCCGAGGAGACGCCGTCGAAGACGGACTCGACCTTGTCGGCGTTGCCGCGGGTGTGGCCGGGGTCCCGGGTGTCGTCGTGCTGCTCGTAGTGCAGGTGCTCGATGCTGGTGGAGCCGGTCTTGCCGACGTGGCCGAGCAGCCGGCCCCGCGGCACCACCTGGCCCTGCTTCACCTCCGGCCACGTCTGCAGGTGACCGTACGAGGTGAACCAGCCGCCGCCGTGGTCGATGATCACGCCGAAGCCGAGGCCGCCGCGGGTGCCGACGGTGCCCGGCGCGGCCGGCGCGCCGCCCTCCAGGGTCGCCTGCCAGCCGGCCCAGGCGACGGTGCCGTCGGCCGAGGCGAGGACCGCCCGCCCGCCGCTGGGACCGCCGTTGTAGAAGAAGTCGATGTCGTAGTCGTCGTGGCCCGCATACGTGGTCAGGCTCCACGACTCCCCGCATGGGAACGGCAGCTGGAACGCGGGCCGCGGCCCCGGCTTCTGCGGGTGCCCCTCGGCGCGCCGCGCCAGCGTCACCCAGGACACGATCACGCAGGCCACGATGACGCCCAGCACCGTCAGCCGATAGATCCCCCGCGCGCTCACCGGCACCCAATCTACCCGTTCGCCGCAACGCGGTGTCCCGGGACAACGCGTGAAACGTACACGGTTTGTCCCACCCGGGCGTGACCGCGCCGGCCGCATCCGTACCAGCGCAAACACCGCCACCGCGAGGGCCGCCGCGGGGCTCGTGCGCGTTGACAGCCGTCGACGGCCGAACCTAGTGTCCGGCCCGCCCAGCTCCCATCGATGTCTCGAGGTAGGCCATGAGGAGAAGACTCAGCGTTCTCGGCGGCGCGCTGCTGCTCGCCGTCACCGCGTCGGTGGTGATGTTCATGCAGCCCGCGTCCGCCGCGGTCGGCCTGCACATCAGCGGCCGCAACATCGTGGAGGCCAACGGCCAGAACCTGATCATGCGCGGGGTCAACCACCCGCACGTGTGGTACACCGGCCAGACGTCCTCGTTCGCGGCCATCAAGGCCGCCGGCGCCAACACGATCCGGGTGGTGCTGGGCACCGGCAAGCGCTGGGGCCCCTCCAACGACGTGCCCGCCGTCATCAGCCTGTGCAAGCAGAACAAGCTGATCTGCGTCCTCGAGGTCCACGACACCACCGGCTACGGCGAGGAGGGCGCTGCCGCGTCGCTGGACGAGGCCGCCAACTACTGGATCAGCCAGAAGGCGAACCTGGTCGGCCAGGAGAACTACGTCGTCATCAACATCGGCAACGAGCCGATCGGCAACACCAACCCCGCGCAGTGGACCGCCGCCACCGCCGCCGCGATCCAGAAGCTGCGCAGCAACGGCTTCGAGCACCTCATCATGGTCGACGCCCCGAACTGGGGCCAGGACTGGCAGAACGTCATGCGTGACACGGGTCAGACCGTGCTGGACGCCGACACCAAGCACAACACGGTGCTGTCGATCCACATGTACGCCGTGTACGCCAACGCCGCCACGATCGTCGCCTACTTCGACGCGTTCAAGAACAAGGGCTGGCCGCTCGTCGTCGGCGAGTTCGGCTGGAAGTTCAACTCCGGCGAGGTCGACCACGAGACGATCCTGTCCGAGGCGCAGGCCCGCGGGCTGGGCTGGATCGCCTGGTCGTGGAGCGGCAACAGCGACCCGATCCTCGACATGACGGTCAACTTCAACCCGGCGCAGCTGACCACGTTCGGCGACCGGATCGTCAACGGCGCCAATGGCCTGAAGGCGACCTCCCGCGAGGCGTCGATCTACAGTGGACAGACCACGTCGCCGTCCGCGTCGGTCTCCCCGTCGGGGTCGCGCAGCCCGTCCGCGTCGCCGTCGGCGTCGCGCAGCCCGTCGTCCTCGCCGCCGCCCGGTGGCAAGACCTGCACCGCCGGCTACGCGATCGTCGGCCAGTGGCCCGGCGGGTTCCAGGCCGAGGTCCGTGTCACCGCCGGCGACTCGGCGATCTCCGGATGGACGGTCGGCTGGTCCTACGCCAACGGCCAGACCGTCACGAACGGCTGGAGCGCGACGATCACCAGCTCCGGCGCGGCCGTGACCGCCCGCAACGTCGGTTACAACGGCTCCGTCGGCGCCGGCGCGACCACGTCGTTCGGCTTCCTCGGCACCTGGAACGGCACGAACGCCGTCCCGTCCCCGCTCACCTGCACGGCCAGCTGACCTGTTTCGTTCACCCGCCGGCCGGACCTCCCTGGTCCGGCCGGCGTTCTATGCGCTGATCATCTTCTGTACGGCCTGGCGGGTGACGCCCATCTCGCGGGCGATGTCGGCCTGGGAGTGTCCGTTTCCGATCAGCTGCTGGAGGATCTCGCGACGCTCGGCGGACAGCTGCCGAGCCTTCCTGGCGTGGTGCAGCGCCTCGGCCGCGAGCCTGGCCGCCGGGCTCGCGACCACCCCGGCGGTCCTCGTCGCGGCGGGGCTCGCCCTGTCCGTCGCCGCGCTCAGCGTCCTGCTGCCACCACGGCCGGCCCCGGACAGCACGGCCGGCCGGGCGCGTGACCGGGTGACCACCCGCGGCGCTTGACGGGCGGGGGCGGCGTCCGTGCCCAATACTGACGGAATGGCGAATCCGGATCTTGACCCCGAGGAGTACCCGCCGATCGACCCTCGGGAGCCCGTGCCCGACGACCCGGGTGAGCTGCTGCCCGGGACGCCCGGCGGGCTGCCGGAGGCCCCGGCGGAGCCGATGCCCGGCGACGACGAGGGCGGCGCCGACCCCGGTGGCGTGCGCGAACCCGCGTAAGGGCCGGCGTGACCGGGGCGGCGCGCGCAGGTCCCCCGGCGTGACCGGGAACACGGCTGAGCGGATCACCCGCCGGTGGGACGTACTCTCGACCGGGTGAGCATCGCAACGGCCGTCACCCTCGGCAACCGCTTCGCCCGTGAGCTGCCCGAGATGGCGGTGCCGTGGCAGGCCGAGCATTTCCCCGAGCCGCGGCTGCTCGCGCTCGACGAAGCCCTGGCCGCCGACCTGGGCCTCGACCCGGCGTGGCTGCGCTCACCCGACGGCGTGCGGCTGCTGGTCGGCGCGGCCGTGCCCGACGGCGCCACGCCCGTCGCGCAGGCCTACGCCGGGCACCAGTTCGGCGGGTTCAACCCGCGGCTCGGCGACGGCCGGGCGCTGCTGCTGGGCGAGATCGACACCGGCGGGCGGCTCCGCGACCTGCACCTGAAGGGCTCCGGCAGGACCCCGTTCGCCCGCGGCGGCGACGGGCTCGCCGTGGTCGGGCCGATGCTGCGCGAGCACGTGGTCAGCGGGGCCATGCACGCGCTCGGCATCCCCACGACCCGCTCGCTCGCCGTCACCGCGACCGGCCGCCCCGTCCGCCGGGAGACGATGCTGCCCGGTGCCGTCCTCGCCCGGGTGGCGGCCAGTCACCTGCGGGTGGGCAGCTTCCAGTACGCCACCGTCACCGGCGACGCTGGCCTGCTGCGGCGCCTCGCCGACCACGCGATCGCCCGCCACCACCCGGCCGCGGCCGGCGGCGCCAACCCGCACCTGGCGCTGTTCGAGGCGGTCGTCGCGGCGCAGGCCGCCCTCGTCGCACGGTGGATGCTCGTCGGGTTCGTGCACGGCGTCATGAACACCGACAACATGACGATCTCCGGCGAGACCATCGACTACGGGCCGTGCGCGTTCATGGACGCCTACGACCCGGCGACGGTCTACAGCTCGATCGACCACGGCGGCCGGTACGCCTACGGCAACCAGCCGGTCGTCGCGGAGTGGAACCTCGCACGGCTCGCCGAGGCGATGCTGCCGCTGTTCGACGAGGTGCAGGACCGCGCCGTCGAGCTGGCCGTGGCCGCCCTCGGGGAGTTCCGTCCCCGGCACGACGCCGCCTGGTCCGCCGGCATGCGCGCCAAGCTCGGCCTGCCGGCGGGACTCGCCGACGACGTGGCCGCGCCGCTGGTCGAGGACCTGCTCACGCTGCTGCAGACCAAGGGCGTCGACTACACGTCGGCGTTCCGCGCCCTCGCCGCGGCCGCCCGTGGCGACGCCGGCCGGTTCCGCGGCCTCCTGCCCGACCCCCTCGCCGGCGCCTGGCTGGCACGGTGGCAGGCGCTCGCGCCCGACGCCGACGCGATGGACCGCGTCAACCCGGTCTACATCCCGCGCAACCACCTGGTCGAGGACGCCCTGGCCGCCGCGACCGGCGGGGACCTGGCGCCGCTCACCGAGCTCGTCGAGGTCCTCGCCGACCCGTACACCGAGCGGCCCGGCCTGGAGCGCTACGCCGCTCCCGCGCCCGAGGGCTTCGGCGCCTCGTTCCAGACCTTCTGCGGCACCTGAGCCCTACCGGGCGTGCCAGTCGGCCCGGTGCTCGGCGAGGACGTCGGCGCCGAAGTCCGAGTCGGGGCGGCGCAGCACGGTGTGAGCGTGGTTGAGGTCGTCGGCGGTGTTGTCGTACTCGATGAGCAGGTCGGGGCCCTGCACGCGGTAGTAGTGCCGGCCGGTGCGCCCGGTCGCGCCCTCCCACGCGAACGACAGCCGGTCCCGGTCCACGGCCGGCGCGACGTCCTCCGGCAGCCGGTCCAGGTACACGGCGACGAGCTCGTCCAGCAGCAGCCGCGCCGGATCGGGCAGTTCGACCGCCGGGACGCCTTCCGGCACCGGCGGGACCGCCGCCCGCGGTCCACTGTGGATGTCCGGCGGCGCCGCCGGCCGCAGCACGACGCGCGGCAGGAGGTCCCGCGGGACCGCGTCCAGCACCGCCCGGCCGAGCTCCTCCTCCGGCGCGAGCGGCCGCACCACCGGCCGGCCGCGGTACCAGGTGCCGAGCGGGTTCGCACCGAGGAACACCGGCGCCGGCGAGACCGTGTCGCCGTCGAGCGTCATCGTCACCGACAGGTGATGCCCCTCGAACCGCCACCCCCAGCGCCCCGTGACGTCCGGCGTGCCGAACACGACGATCGTGTAGTCGTTGCTGTGCCGGCCGCGCCGGTACCCTTCCTCGCGGTCGAGCACCTCCTCGAGCGCGAGGATTACGGTCGCCTGCGCGAACGCGTGCGGGCGCAGCCCCGTGGCGAGCAGCCGGTGCGCCGCCTTGCGCCCCTCCGGGTCCAGCGCGCCGAGGCTCACGCCCGGCCGTGGCCGCGGCCGGTACTCGATCCAGCGCCGGTGCGCGTCGTCGTCGAACGACAGCCCCACCTTCGGTGCGAGTGCCAGGAGCGCGGCCGCCTCGGCCCGCATCGCCGCAGCTGTCGTCATGCTCCCGTTGTACCAGCCGCCATCCGCCACGACCTGCGGTGGTGGACACTCAGCCCGTGCGCCGCGACCCCGTCGACGTGCTCGGCCGCACCCCCGTACCCGGCGTTGCGCTCCCACCCGTACTGCGGGAACTCGGCCGAGAGCGCCGCCATGTACAGGTCCCGGTGCGACTTCGCCAGGATCGACGCCGCCGCGACCACCGCGCACCGCGCGTCGCCCTTCACCTCGGTGCGCACCGGCGGGATGCTGCGCTCCGGGCAGAACAGCGTCTCCTCCATCGGGTCGCTGAGGTAGTCGTGCGCGCCGTCGAGAATGATCACGTCGGGGTGCTCCGGCAGCGCCGCGAGGGCCCGCCATCCCGCCTTCCGCAGTGCCGCCGTCACCCCGAGCTCGTCGACCTCCTCGGCGCTGGCCTCCCCCACCGCCCAGTGCCGCACCCACTCCCGCACGACGGGCACCATCCGCTCCCGCTGCGCCTCCGACAGGAACTTCGAGTCGGCCAGCCCTTCCGGCACGGGCGGACAGTCCCCGGCGACCACCGCGATCCCGACGGCGATCGGCCCGGCCCACGCCCCGCGCCCGACCTCGTCCATCCCGGCGACCGTCAGGTGCCCGCGCCCCCACAGCTCGCCCTCCACGTCGAGGGTCGGGGTCACCCTGCGGGTCACTCGTGCGGCCACGGCGCGGCTCCTCGTACGACGGCGATCGGGTGCCCCAGTCAACCAGACGCCCCCTGAGCCACCCGCTGAGCCACCCACGGGCTCCCGCGTCGCTCAGAACGAGGTGCCGAAGCTCCCCGGGCCGAAAGCGTTGCTCGACGGGCCGTAGCTGCGGCCCGGCCGCGACGCGCGCAGCGCCTCGAGCTCACCGGGCCGCCACACGATCGGCTCGACGGCCACGCCGGTCAGCGCGGCCCACGCCCTGACGTCCCCGGCGAGCCGCTCACCGCCGGCCGGGGCCCCGCCGTCCTCGAGCCACTCCTGCATGGCCGTGCCGGTCGCGTCCCGCCAGCCGATCCACAGGTACGGGTCCCGCCCACGCCGCTCCTCGATCATCTTCTGCACCTGCCGGGCCGTCAGCCCGCGGACGACCGCGCCGCGCTCGTCGCCGTCGCCGCGCTCGACGGCGGGCAGCCAGATCAGCACCCGGCGGTGGCCGCCGTGGTCCCCGATCCGGTAGGTCCAGACGGCGCCGGCGACGCCTTCCGCCACGGCCGCCACCCGCTCCGCCCGCAGCCGCGCCGCCCGCTCCCGCTCCTCCCGCGCCCAGCGCTCCCGCCACGCCGCGACGTGGTCGGTGAGGTCGCCGGCCTCGTCCCGGAAGGCGCGGTACGCCGCCCGCACCTCGACCTCCAGCGCCGCCTTCCGCACCTCGTAGTCCCGGTGCATCCGGTCGCGGCGGAGTTCCCACCACAGTCCCTGCCAGGCCTGGTCCGGCCGGTGCAGCTGCCGCCGCGCCGCGCGGTCCCGCTCCTCCACCGACCTCAGGGCGGCGAGCACCGTCTCCGTCGCCGCCCGCCACCGCGCCGCGTCCTCCGCCGGCGCCGGGACCCGCCCGTCGTCGGAGCCGGACGGCCGGTTCCCGGGGCTGACGCAGTACAGCTGCCCGGCCGCCTCGATCTCGGCGTCGTGCAGGTGCAGCACGTACGTCCCGACCGCCATCCTCAGTGTCCGATACCAGACGTCGACGTCCATCGACCCATTCTCGCGGAAGGGCATCGATCGGGGCGAGCGGGTGCCGGTCCCCGCCCGGCTACCTGAGCAGCCGCTCGCCGACCCAGCCGCCGGGGTCGCAGCCGGGCGGGACGGCGAAGACCGCGGACCCGATCGGGGTGATCCACTCGTTCATCAGGTCGGCCTCGGCGAGCCTGCGCTGGAGGGGGACGAACTGCTCGCCGACGTCGCGCTGGAACGAGGCGAAGACGAGCCCGCTGTCGGCGGTGCCGTCCGGGGCGGGCGGCTCGTCGTAGTTGTACGCGCGGCGGAAGATCCGCAGCCGGTCCGAGCCCACCTGGGCGCGGGCGACGTGCGAGAGCTCCGGGATGACCGGGCGCCCGTGCGCGTCCTTCGCGGTGAGGTCCGGCTTGTCCAGCTCGTGCCGCCCGGTGAGGGGCGCGCCGTCGGACAGCCGCCGGCCGACGGCGGACTCCTTGCCGGCGGTGTCGGTGGCGTCCCACGCCTCCAGCTCCGCGCGGATCCGGCGCACCACCACCGTCGTCCCGCCGTGCAGCCAGGCCGGTCCGGCGTCGGTCCAGACCGCGCCCGCGAAGGCCGGGGTGCCCGGAGCCGGGTTGCCGGTGCCGTCGAGCTGGCCGAGGACGTTGCGCTGGGTCACCCCGTCGCCCTGCATGCCGCGGCCGCGGCGGAACCCGCGCTGCACCCATCGTACGGTGGCAAACGACCGCGCGTCCTTCACCAGCATGCGCTGCGCGTGGGCGACGGTCAGCGGGTCGTCGGCGCAGAGCTGCAGCAGCACGTCGCCGCCGCTCCACCGCTCCTGCAGCCGGTCGATGCCGAACGCGGGCAGCTGCTCCAGCGACGCCGGCCGCCGCCCGGCGAGGCCCGCGACGTCGAACAGCCGCGGCCCGAACCCGAACGTGACGGTCAGCCGGGACGGCAGGTGCGCCAGCTCCGGCTGGCCGTCCGCGAGCGGCGCACGGCCCTGCGTCAGCCGAGCCGCGTCGTCGGTGAGCACCAGCATCATCCGGCGCAGCGCCGCCCGGTCCACGCCTTCGGCGAGATCGAGCGCGACGAACGCGGCGTGCGCCTGCGCCGGCGTCTCCACACCCGCCTGGTGCTCGCCGTAGAACGGCACCATCAGCCCGCCGAGCTCCGCGGCCGGCGCGGGCGCCGGGCCGGGCCCGTCGCCGGCGCTGCCGCGCACAGCCGCCACGCCGGCGGCGACCACCCCACCCGCGGTCAGCGCGCCGCCGGCCAGCAGGGCGCGCCTGCTGATCGGCCCTCCGGCCGGCTCCGCCGGAGGGTCGCCCGGTGTGGGCCGCTCCGTCACCGGACGGTGCAGGTGACGCCGTTGCCGGCGACGGTGCGGGAGCCGCTGGGGCCGGGCTGCGGCTGGGTGACGCCGTTGGTGACGTTGTCCTTGACGATACGGGACAGGTCGATGCTGCGGGCGACCTCGAACGTGGCCGCGTGCGCGCCGCCCGCGACACCGACGGAGACCCGCCTGCCGTCGGCGGCGGTCCACACCGCGACGCCGAGCATGCCCGCCGTGGAGTCCGCCGCGCAGGGCCGGTGCCCGGCGGGCGCCCCGCCGAGCACCTCGTCGGGCTGGAGCCGCTCGATCGGGCCGCACACGTCCTGCGGCGCGCCCGCCTCGGACCGTCCGCCCGCCGGGTCGTCGGCGCATCCGGCCGGCACGGCGAGCAGCACGGTGGTGGCGATCGCCGCGAGTCGCTTCAGGGCGGGCTCCTTCGTGGTCACAGTTGATCTGTAACCAGCCGCCCCGATCCTGGTCAATACCCGTGGCGGCGATTCCACCGGCCCGCCGACGCGCACCTGCCCGATCGTCGCGCGCCACCGGCCCGTTCGAGCCCGGACCGCCCGCGTCCGGCCCGGGCGGCCAGGTCCTGCCGGACGGACCTCCGTCGCGCCCGCACGGCGGCCCGGTGTCAGCCGGTGCGGCGGGCACGGGTGCGGCGCAGGGCCAGCCCGCCGAGGACGCCGGCGGTCAGGCCGAGGACGATGGCGACGACGCCGCCGGCGAGGCCGTTGCCGGTGCCCACGCCGCCGTCGGCGGTCGCGACGACGACGGCGCCGAGGACCACCGCGAACGCGCCCAGGACGGGCGCGGCGAAGGTCCAGCGCAGCAGGTTGCCGGGGTCATCGGCGCGCGACGTGCGGTTCAGGGTCGCGGCGCCGATGGCGATGCCGAGCAGGGCGATCACGCCGGCCAGGATCGCCGTGCCGCGGCCGGCGCTCATCATGGCCACGGTGGCCGCCGTTGGGTCGACGGAAGCGAGCATTGGAGGGCTCCTCTCGAGCGCATGTGGGAGGTACATGCGACACGGTAGGAACCGGAGGGGGCCGCGGTCGTCGTGCGCAGGGCGCGACCGGCTACGACCGGCGGCGTAGTCCGCGGAGAGCGGGCTACGGCGGGCGTTGCGCTCAGTGGGCGGCGACGGTCTGTGTGCCGGCGGCCAGCAGTGCGTCGATGGCCTCCGCGGGCTGTGGCTTCGCGAAGTGGTAGCCCTGGCCGTGGGGGTAGCCGAGTTCGCGCAGCCGCTGGGCCTGCGCCGGCGTCTCGATGCCCTCGGCGACGGCGTCGAGACGCAGCGCGCGGGCCATCTGGATGACGGCGGCGGCGACGGTGCGACCGTCCGGGGCCGTACAGGTGCCGGTGAAGGCCCGGTCGAGCTTGATCTCGTCGACGGGGCAGGTCTGCAGGGTGCTGAGGCTGGAGTGGCCGGTGCCGAAGTCGTCGAGCGAGATGCGCACCCCGAGCGCGCGCAGGGCGTGCACGGACTGGACGCAGGAGGGGTGCAGGGTGGCGGTCTCCGTGATCTCGACGGTGAGCCGGTGCGGGGCGAGGCCGGACGCCGTCAGCAGCCGCGCCACCTCGGCGGCGAAGTCGGCCTCCTGCAGCTGGCGGGCCGAGACGTTGACGCTCATCCGTGGGGCGGCGTCGCCGTACAGCTGATGCCAGCGCACCGCCTGACGGCAGGTCTGGGCGAGAATCCACCGGCCGAGGGGCACGATGAGGCCGGACGCCTCGGCCACGGGGATGAAGTCGCCCGGGGAGACCGTGCCGAGGTCCGGGTGCTCCCAGCGGACCAGCGCCTCGACCATGACCGGCACCACGGCCGGGGCCGCGCCCGGGTCAGTGCCCGAGCCCAGGTCCGACGCGGCGGCTGCCCCGGCGAGCGCCACGATCGGCTGGTACACGACGGAGAACCGCTCCTCGTCGATGCCGGTGCGCAGGTCGCGTTCGAGCGTGGCGCGGGCCTGGACCTGGACGTCCAGCGGCGCGGCGTAGTCGACGTGGCGGATGCGGGGGCCGTCGCGGTCGGCCTTCGCCGCGTACATCGCGACGTCGGCTCGGCGCAGCAGCTCCTGGGGCGTGGCGGCGACGGTGCCGAGCGCCACGCCGATGCTGGCGGCCAGCCGCAGCCGGTGGCCGCCGACGTGGACGGGCTCCTCGAAGGCGGCGGCGATGCGGGCGATGACCGCGAGGGCGGCCTCGTCGTCGGCGTGCTCCAGCAGCACCGCGAACTCGTCGCCGCCCAGCCTGGCGACGGTGTCGGCGCGCCGGACCGCGCCGCGGAGGCGGTTGGCGGCGGCGATCAGCAGCGCGTCGCCGACGGCGTGGCCCAGGGTGTCGTTGACGGTCTTGAACTCGTTGAGGTCGATGAGCAGCACGCGGAGCCGCTCGGGCGGGCCGGCGGCGAGCGCCTCGGAGACCCGTTCGCCGAAGAGGCTGCGGTTGGCGAGGTCGGTGAGCGCGTCGTGGCTGGCCTGGTGGCTCAGCCGCTGCTGGAAGTCCCGGGCGTCGGTGATGTCGCGGGAGTTGCAGACGATGCCGGCGACGCCGGGGTCGTGCAGGAGGTTCGCCATCGTGATCTCGGCCCAGCGCCAGCTGCCGTCGGCGTGCGCGAGCCGGGCCTGGAAGACGGCCGGTGTCCCCGGGTCGTCGATGACGCGTTGGTACGCCGTGAGCACGAGGTCCACGTCGTCGACGTAGAGCATGTCGGCGGCGGGCCGGCCCGGCCACTGCTCGGCCGGGAGCCCGAGCAGGCGGGTCGCGCCGGGGCTGACGTAGGTCAGGACGCCGTCGGCGTCGGTGACGGTGATGAGGTCGGAGGCGTTCTGCACCAGGGAGCGGAAGCGGCGCTCCCGGTCGCCGAGCTCGACCATGCCCGCGTCGAGCCGGGCGACAAGCCGGGCGTTGTCCCGGAACGTGAGCATCTGCCGGGCGATGACCAGCACGGCGAGGATCACCACGCCGACGGCGACGCCGAGCCGCTCGCCGGGGTCGTCGGAGGACATGACGAACAGCAGCAGCACGTTGCTGGCGGCGACGGCCACGTACGGCATGACGCTGAACGGCCGGCGGCGCCCTCCCGTGACCGCCGGGTCCGGCGCGGTCCGGCCGCGGCGCTCCAGGCGGGCGGCGAACACGGCGAACAGGCAGCTCAGCGGCACTGCGAGCTGGCTCGGGCTGGGCGCGCCGGGCGGCAGCAGCGCCTCCGGCGCCGACGCGAGCGCACCGACGACGATCGCGAGGCCGAACCACTGCAGCGCGGCCTTGTCGACGGTCGACGTGCCGGTCAGCGCCACCTTCACGATCGCGAACAGCGCCAGCATCGACACGACCAGCGTGACCAGCCCCGTGACGAACGCGGCCTGGTTGCCGCTGTCGCGCTCCAGCGACGGGCGCAGCCAGAACTGCCACAGGAACAGCCCGCCGGCGACGACGACCGTGCACGCGTCGAGCAGGAACGTGACCCGCCGCCGGCCGCGCTCCAGCCCGAGCGGCAGCCGCAGCAGCGCCCACCCTTCCAGCAGCACCGCGACCAGATAGATCGCGCCGTCCACCGGGCCGATGCTGCCCCGCGGCTCGTTGATCGCCTGGATCCCGCGGACCACGGAGCCGACACCCACGAGGAGGGTGCCGGCGCCCATGAACCGCCAGAACCGGGCCGCGGCCGGGTTCACCCGCGGGCCGGTGCCGACGGTCCAGAGCGCGGCGCCGGCCAGCGCGGCGGAGCACAGGTTCGGCACCCAGCCGAGCACCGGGGAGCCGACCGGGCCGTGGACGTTGACCGCGAACCACACCCACGCGATCAGGACAATCCCGGTCTGAAGGGCGATATCGGCGCGAGAGGCCCCGAACACGGCGTCACGGAGCCGCGCCACCGAGCCCGGCCGTCCCGATCCGGTCATGTACCGCCCGTCCCTCTACCAGCCCCGTCCCAGATGCTCATCGACCGCGACCCGCGGGACCTGAGCGCCCACCGCCTGCCGAGGCACCGTACCTGCTCCGCCGCGTGTCCGCGACTATCCGGACGTCCCCGGGAACACCGGGCCGATCAGCATGCCGTTGACGCCGTCCGTCGAGCACACCTTCATCCGCCACGGCACGAACACGGACGCCGTCTCGTCGGGGACATACACCCGGTACCCGGCCGCCTCGACAGGATGGCAGGTGTCCGGGTATGCGCTGGATTGTCCCGTGCGCACCTGGGCGTGGGCGCCCTGCCCCGGAGCGAGGTCGACCCGCACCGGGGCGGTGCCTTCCCGCTTCGCCGGCTCGTTGATCTGGGTGCCGGACGCCCCCGTCACGTATGACACGCCCGGGAACCCGTACAACGAGCACGTCCGGCCGGACGTGTTGGTGAAGACGAGCCATGAGTACACGCCGCCCGCCGCGCCGCCGCCGGGCGCGCTCATGGCGGTCACCCGCAGGTCGCCGGTCCGGCACCGCCCGGTCACCTGCTGCGTCGTCGCGCTCCCGGCGGGTGTGGCGGCCCCGGTGCTGCCTGCCGCCGTCGGCCCTTCCGTCGGCCCTGTCGTCGGCGTTTCCGTCGGCCCTGCGGTCGGTGCCGCGGTCGGCGTCGTCGCGGGCTGGTCCGGCGGCCGGTCCGGGTTCATGACCTGGTGCACGGCGCCCGCGGCGACCGCGACGGCGAGGGTCGCGGCGGCCACCCCGGCGACCGCCCGGCCGGCCCGCCGGCGCCGCGCGGACCGGGCGATGCTCGGATACGCGCCCGGAGGCGGAGCGAGGAGCTCGACCTGCTGCTCGTCCAGCCAGGTCTCGAAACGGTCAGTCATCATTGTCACCCAACTCCACTCGAATGCGCGCCCGCGCCTGAAACAGATCCGACTTGACCGTCCCTTCGGCCCGGCCAACAATCTCCGACACCTCCCGGATCGAGAACCCGGCGAGGTAGTGCAGCAGCACCGCGGTGCGCTGGTGCTCGGGCAGCGGCTCGAGCAGCCCCCGCAGGTCGCTGGCCCGGTCGGGCCGGCCGTCCGGGCCGTGGTGCTGCTCGGCCGCCACGAGGCTCAGCGCGCTGCGCTCCTTGCGGGCCCGCCGCCAGTGGTCCTTCAGCAGATTGACCGCGGTCTTGTACAGGTAGGCGTGCGGCTCCCGCGCCGCCGACCACCGTGACATCAGGCGGGTGAACGCCTCCGCCGCGACGTCGTGCGCCGTGTCGTCGTCGCCGACCTGCCTGCGCACCCATCCCGCGAGCCGCGGATACTCGGCCGCGAAGAACTCCTGCCGGGCGTCCGTCTCGGCCACCGCCGGGCCCGCCTCCCACATCGTCATTGACATCTGTCTCCCCACCATCCGGTCATGCACCCTAAGACGCCGCGATCGCCGTCCGGTTGGAGCGGACTGAGGCGGGAACCCGACAGCGGTGGTCCGGCCGGCACCGCAAACGCCTTTGACCGTGGTGCCGCGGGTGCGGGACCCTCACGGGCGTGCAACGAGTCCTGATCGCCCGCGACCTCATCGCCATGCCCGCACCGGCGCCGCGGACCGCCCCGGCGGCGGCGGTCGCGACTGTGACCGCGAACATCGCCCACTACGGCTTCGCGCTGTCCGCCCGCGCGTACACCATGCTGAGCGCGACAGGCGAGGACGAGCTGCGGCGGTGGTGGGCCGGCGTCGAGCCGGTGCTCGCCGCGCTGACCGGTGACGACAAGCGCATGGCGGACTTCGTCGTCTACAAGAACTTCCCGGCCGAGGTACTCGCCATGGACGAGGCGGAGTACTGGCTGCGGCAGATCCTCATGTACTGGGGGCTGCCCAACGAGCTGGTGACGCAGGAGGAGGCGGACCGGGCGCCGCTGCGGGACCTGCCCGCGCCGCGGGTGCTGCACCCGGCCGACGACGCCACGCTGCCACGGATCCTCGCCGGGCTGCACGCGCTGCCGGCGCGCTGGACCGACGACCAGTGGCGCGACGTCACCGACCTCACCGAGGGGCCGGTCGACCTCGCCGGGGTGTCCTTTGTGGAGAACCGGGTCCGGCTCGCCGTGCGGCTGCTGGAGACCGGCGTCGAGGCGCGCGTATCGACCGCGACCGACGTGCTGCGCCTCGCGGCCGCGCTCTCCGGCGGCGACCCCGGCCTGCGCGCCGCCCAGCGGCTGCGCCGCTTCACGCGGGCGGAGCGGCGGCACCTGCTCGGCATGCTGGAGAGCGCCCCGCACCTGCTCGACGACGTCGCCCGGCGCCGGGAGCCCTTCAAGCGCCTGCTCTTCGCGCTGCACCCCGGCGACTACCGGGCCGCGTTCCCGCGGGTCGTGGCGGCGTACGACGCGCTGTACACGGGCCGACCGGTGCGCGGGTTCGCCTCCGACGTCGAGCGGCTGCTCGCCGCCCGCGACCCGGCCGTGGCGGGCCTGCTCGCCACCCGGCCGGGCGAGTACGCGCGCCGGCTGCGGCAGCTCCTCGTCACGTTCGGCGAGGCGCCCGGCGTCGAGACCGTCGTCCGGGACCTCACAACCCTGCGGCTGCTCCAGCTGCGGCGGCACCTGGAGACCGTCGACGCGCGGCAGTGGCGCATGTTCCCGCCGCGCGGCAACTGGTCGCGGGCGCAGGTCGTCGCGGCCGGCGGGGACCGTCTGCCGGCCGGCCCGCGCGACGCCGTGCTGGCCGCCATCGACGCCGAGCTGACCCGCCGCCTCGCCGGCACCGGACCCGTGGCGCTGGACCCGGCGACGGAGAAGGTGAAGCTGCCGACGAACGACGCCGAGCTCGCACCGTACGGGCGCGGCACCGTCTTCGGCATCCCCGACGGGGTCCGGTTCGTGCGCAGCGCGTCCTACTGGGCGACGGGTCCGACGGTGGGCAACATCTGGTACGACAACAGCTGGAACTTCTTCGACGACGCCTGGCAGCCGGTCGGCGCCTGCTGCTGGGACCACACCCGGTTCGGCGACGCGGCGGTGTTCTCCGGCGACCCGACGAACTCCAAGGACCTCGACGGCCGCGCCTGCCAGCTCATCGACCTCTACCTCGACGAGCTCGCCGCCGCCGGCGTCCGCTACGCGGTGTGGAGCCTGCTGTGCTACTCCCGCCGCTCGTTCGAGTCCGCCAGCGACGTGCACGCCGCGCTGCAGTGGGGTTCGGAGCCGCAGGAGGGCAGGCTGTTCGAGCCGAGCCGCGTCCAGCTGTCGTTCCCGGTCCGCGGTGCCGGGCTGACGAAGTTCGTCGCCCACCTCGACCTGTCCCGCCGCGAGCTCGTCTACCTCGACGCGAACCTGCCCTCCCGCGTCCAGTCGGCGTCGCTCAACGGGGCGCTGCTGGCCGGGACGCTGCCGCCGTACGTCGAGTACCTGGCGAGCCTGCCGAGCGTGCACGACCTGTTCCGGCACGCCCCGGCGGCCGGGGACGGCATGCCGGTCCGCTACGACGACACGGACGCCGCCCTCACCGGCGGCCCCGCCTACGTCTTCCGACCGTCCAACCAGGACAGTCAATTCGATCCCGTGGATCTGGGGCAGGTGCTAGCATCCAAGGGCGAGGCCATGGTGGTCCTTCCTTCTCCTTAAGAATCGCCACGGCGATTTTTGCCAACCAGGGTCACCGCCTTCCTCGCCTTTAACCCTTTGCGCGCCGGCACGGTGCGTTCCTACGCTCCTGCGGATGGGACGCACCGTCGTCGTCGGCGACATCCACGGCTGTTACACCGAGCTGCTCGAGCTCTGCGACGCCGTCGCGCTGCACCCCGACGACCTGCTCGTCAGCGTCGGGGACCTGGTCGACCGCGGCCCGTCACCCGCCGAGGTCGTCGGCTTCTTCCGCTCCCGGCCCAACTCCGTCGTCGTCATGGGCAACCACGAGCGCAAGCACGTCCGCGGCGTCCTCTCCTACGCGCAGGAGATCACCCGCCTGCAGCTCGGCGCCGGCTACGCCGACGCGGTCGCGTGGATGCGGACCCTGCCGTACTTCTTCGAGAACGAGCACGTCCGGGTCGTGCACGCGGCGCTGGTCCCGGGCGTGCCGCTGGACGAGCAGCGGGAAGAGATCCTGTGCGGCTCGACCAGCGGCGAGAAGGCCCTCGCCGGGATCGTCCCGACCGGCCACTGGCACGAGCACTACACCGACCCGGAGCCGGTCGCCTTCGGCCACCACGTCACCGGCCGCGAGCCGCTGCTGCGCGACGGCCGCGTCTTCGGCCTGGACACCGGCGCCTGCCACGGCTGGAACCTGACCGCCCTGGTCCTGCCGGGCCGCACCGTCCACGCGGTCCCCGCCCACGCCGACCACTGGTCCGTCACCCGCCGCGAGTGGCAGCTCCCCGTCCTGCGCACCCGCCCCTGGCGCGACTACACCTGGCCCGACCTGACCGCCGCCCTGTCCCGCACCCAGGACCCGTGGCTGGACGAGGTCGCGGCGTGGGCCGAGCTGCTGCGCTCGTCGCTGCCCGCCCTCGTCGCCGCCGCCCAGGCGCTCGCCCGCGAGCTCCCCGACGCGGCCCTGCGGGCGCACCCGGCCGCGCCGGTGCTCTTCCAGGCCCGCACCGGCCGCCTCGACGAGGCCGCACTGGCCCGGCGTTGCGTCACGCCGCGCCGGACCCTCGATCTCGCCGCCGCGCTCGGCGTGCCCCTGCCCGACCTGCCCGGGAATCAGTCCTCGACGCCGTAGCCGGTGAAGGCGTAGACCCCGGGAGCGTGGCGGTCGACCTCTGCCGCGACGCGGGTGGTCTCCGCGGTCCAGGCGTCGTCCTGGTCCTGCTGGATCTCCTCCGGCATCTGGCCGTACGCGTAGCCGGAGTACAGCAGCACGCCGAGGGCGAGCGGCTCGTACTCGTCGTAGTCGTAGACGCGGGGGTCGGCGGGCGCGCCCTCCTCGTCCTTCAGGCGGACGGTGGCGACCGCGGCGCGGACCAGGTGCAGGATCGTCTCCTGTTCCTCCGGCGGGACCGCCGCGCCGTCCTTCCTGGACACGAACAGCGCTGGGCCATAGGCGGACATGCGGGGCAGCCTACCGTTCTGCTCATGCCCGCACGCCGACGGACGATCTCTCCGGGGTGGTGATCCTGCATCGAGCCTATGCGCTGGCCGTCGTCGTGACGGTGACGGCGCTGCTGGCGTTCGACGGGCCCGCCGAGTCGTTCGTCATGCTGATCAGCGGGCTGGCCCCGGCCGCCGCGATCGGCTGGCACCTGCGCCGCCGCCGGCCGGGCGGCCCGCTGCCCTGGCACCTGGCGCTCGTCGGGCTGGGGCTGCTGACGGGCACCAACCTGCTCGGGCTCGGCGCCGACCTCGGCATCGAGGTGCCGGGCGGCGGGCTCGTCGCGCCGGTCCTGATGGCCGCCGGGTTCCTCGGGCTGCTGTCGGCCAGCGCGGTCGTCGTGACCCGGCACACGCCCGGCGACGGCGGCGGGGTCATCGACGCGGCGCTGATCGGCGTCGGCGCCGCGGGCCCGCTGTGGGAGTTCGTGCTGCGGCCGCGGCTGGCCGCCGCGCACGCGCCCGCGGCGGTGCAGCTGCTGGCGCTGGCCAACCTCCTGGCGCTGCTGGCCACGCTCGGCTCGATGCGGCGCATCGCCCGGACGATGGGCACGGGGTCGCTGCGCTACCTCTACGTGTCGATCGCGCTGGGACTCGCCGGGGTCGTCGCGTCGGTACTGACCGCGGACCTGCCCCACCCGGTGGCCACGCAGGTCGTGCCGGCGTTGTGGGCGGTGGCGTACCTGAGCTTCGGCGCCGCGGCGCTGCACCCGGCGGCGGTCACGCTCACCGAGCCGGTCAGGCGGCAGCCGGAGCGCCCCACGCTGCGCCTGGCGCACCTCGGCGCGGTCCTCTCGATCAACCCGGTCGTCGGCGGGCTGCCCGTCCTGTGGGGCGGTAAGGCCGACGCGCCGCTGCTCAGCGTCGGGACGCTCGTCGTCATCGGGCTCGTCCTCGCCCGGATCGGCCAGCTGCTGCGCCAGCGCGCCGAGGCCGAGTCGGCGCTGGCGCACCGGGCCAGCCACGACGAGCTCACCGGCCTGCTCAACCGGCACGGCGTCCTGGCCAGGCTGGAGGAGTCCTTCGGCGCCGGCGTCGGGGTGCTGTACTGCGACCTCGACCGCTTCAAGCCGATCAACGACACGCTCGGCCACCTCGCCGGCGACGAGGTCCTGCGGCAGGTCGCGGCCCGGCTGCGCGCCGCGGTGCGCCCCGGCGGCCTGGTCGGCCGGATCGGCGGCGACGAGTTCCTGATCGTCTGCCACGGCGTCGACGCCACGCGGGCCGACGCGCTGCGGCGCCGGCTGACCGCCGCCGTGGGCGCGCCGATGACGGTCGCCGGCCACCGGGTCGACGTCGGCGTGACGATCGGCACCGCCCTCACCGGGTCGGGCCCCGCCCTCGACAGGTCCGGCCCGACCCCCGACAGGCGGGGCACCGCGTCCGGCAGGGCGGGCGCCGCCCTCGTCCAGGCAGGCACCGCGCTCGACGAGGCAGGCGTCGGTGCCGCCACGGCAGGCAGTGCTCCCGCCACGGCAGGCGCAGCCCTCGCCACGGCGGGCACTGCCCTCGCCACGGCGGGCACCGCGCTCGCCACGGCGGGCACCGCGCTCGCCGGGCCGGGCACGGCGGAGCAGCTCGTCGCCGAGGCGGACCGGAAGATGTACGACCGCAAGCGCCGCCCGGTCACCGTCTGAGCGGGCGTCAGGCCGCTTCCGGCTCGACGAAGTCGCCGAGCTCGACGCCTTCCTCACGCAGCACGTCGGCGAGCTTGTCCACGCTCGGCACCGCCCGCGACACGCCCGGGCCGATCACCCTGTACCACGCGACAGAGCCCACCCCGCCGACCTCGACGCGCCACCGCCCATCGGGTGTCTGCATCACGGCCGCGCTCACCACCCGACGCTACGACAGCCCCGTCACCAGCGGGAAGCAATGATCGATAAGTACACCCATGTAGTTCGGCGCCCCCTGCGGCGGCGGGTGCTGTGGCAAGATCCGGCGGTGCGCCTGTCCTTGCTCGTGTCCATGTTCGCGGTGACCGGGGTCCTGGTGGTGTCGGCGGCGGCGCTGTCGGCGACGCAGGTGTCGCTGCGGTGCACGGCGGCGGCGCTGGTCGTGCTGGCGGTGCTCGCCGTCCGGTGGAGCCGGTCGCGGTGGGCGCTGGCGGCGGGATGCCTGCTGTTCGCGGTCGCCGCGTTGGTACGCGACGCCGCGCTCGACGACGCGGGACAGGACGCCGGCTGGTTCGCGTACGGGCCGTCGCAGACGGTCGCGCTGCAGGCCATGCTGGACGCCGCGGGCCGGGCGTACCGGTCGGAGTCCATCGCGACGCTGGTCCAGCTGGGCGCGGTGGTCCTGCTGGTGGCCGCCGTGCTCGGGCTGCCCCGCGCCCACCGGCGGGTGCGGGTCGTGGCCACCACGGTCGCGGCCGTCGTGGTGGGCGTGGGCGTCCTGGCCGGCCTCTGGCTCGACGTCGACCTGGACGAGATAGCCGGGGTGGCCCGCTGCGCGTGGCCCGGGCCGCTCGCCGTCGCGGCCGCGCTCGGGCTGCTGCTCCTGGCCGGCCGGCGCGAGGACCGCCGCTGGCTGGTGGCGGCGGGTGCGGCGCTCGTCGCGGTGCAGGCGGCCGTGACACAGTCCGACCTGACCGGCGCGTGGCTCACCGTGGCCGCGCTCACCGACGCCCTGTGCGGGGACGCCTCCACGGCGATCGCCTGGAGCACCGCGGTGAGCGAGGGCGTGGAGTACGGGCCGGCGCTGACCGCCGCGCTCACGATCGCCGGCCCGGCGCTGATCGTGCTCGGCACCCCACGCCCCGGCCCCCGCACCGCGGGCGCCGACGACACACCACCACCACCGGCCACCGGCGGCGACGACGCTGCACCACCACCGGCCACGGGCGGTGACGACCCCGCACCGCCGCCGGCCACCGGCGGTGACGACCCCGCACCGCCGCCGGCCACCGGCGGCGACGAACCCGCACCGCCGCCGGCCACGGACGGCGACGAGGGGCAGCCGCCCGCGCCGGACGGGAAGGACTGAGCGGCGGCACACGCCTGCCGGCCCGCGAGGGTGCTTCAGTTCGCGTTCCGGCGGCCGATAGAACGATGTGTCCCGACTGCGTGCGGTGGCAGACGTCTGCGTCCGCATGTTGGACGCACCGCCCGACGACGGCCACCTTCTGGAGCGTCTGGTCTCCGCCGTCGGCGCGGAGCTGCCGGACTGCTGCGTCGTGGGAGCGCTCACCACGGGCGCCGCGCCGGTGGTCCGGACCGCCGGTGAGGCCGGGCCCGCCCTGGCCGGAGCGCTGCTCGACGCGGTCGCCGGCCCACCTCGTACAGACGCGGAAAACGCCATCAGTGTGGCGCACATTCTCGCCCGGGGCGCGGTCATCGGCGCGCTCGGCGTGCTGGGGAGCGACGGCGACCCCGTCCAGCCCGCGGACATGGCCTTCGTCGAGGCGGCCGCGACCGTCGCCGGCGGGGTGATCGAGCACAGCCACGCGTTCGCCGCGACGCTGGAGCTGCTCGAGGACGCCCGCCGCCAGGGCGACCTGCTGGACGCGATCTCCGACGCCATCGTCTCCTGCGACGCCGAGGGCGTGATCGTCAGCTGGAACTCCGGGGCCGAGCGCCTGTACGGGTACTCCTCCGGCGACGCGGTCGGCTGCGACCTGCTCGCGCTGCTCGCCACCGCGTGCGTCACCGACGACACCGAGGTCCCCGCGGCGCAGATGCTGCAGGACGTGGCCGCGTCCGGGCGGTGGGAGGGCGAGCTGCGCGAGCGGCGCTCCGACGCGGCGCCGCTCACCGTGCTGTCGTCCGTGTCGGCGCTGCACGCGTCGGACGACGGCACGCCCGCCGGGTACGTCTTCGTCAACCGGGACGTCACCGAGCAGCGGCGGCAGGAGCACGAGGCGGCGCACGACGTCCTCACCGGCCTGCCCAACCGGCGCCGGCTCGTCGGGCGGATCCGCGACGCCACCGAACGGGTCCGCCGCGGCGGCGGGCCGATCGCCGTGCTGTTCCTCGACCTCAACGGCTTCAAACCCGTCAACGACAAGTACGGCCACGCCGTCGGCGACGAGCTGCTCATCCGCATCGCGGGCCGGCTCGCCGGCACCGTCCGCAGCACCGACTTCGTGGCCCGCCTCGGCGGCGACGAGTTCGTGGTGGTGCTGGAGCAGTTCGGCCCGGTCGACCGGGTCACGCCCGTGCTCCAGCGCATCCTGGCCGCGGTCGAGGAGCCGCTGGTGCTGTCCCTGGCGACGGTCACGGTCTCCACCAGCATCGGCGTGGCGGTCGCCGGTGATCCGGAGGCCGCCGTCGACCCCGAGGAGCTGGTGCGCGCCGCGGACGAGGCGATGTACCGGGCGAAGCGCCGGCCGCGCCGGGTCGCGTTCGCCGACCCGGGGCTGGACCACTGCTGGCTGGCGCTCCCCTCGGATCCGGACCAGGGCGCCGGTCCGGCGGTCGCCGATTGACGCAACCCTTGAGTTGCGATACGTTCCGGCAACCGGACGGTTGCGACAAGGGGGCGGGCAATGCATCCGTGGCAGTACGTGGCGCTGGCCGGGCTCGGCGCCTTCCATGGGCTGAACCCGGGCATGGGGTGGCTCTTCGCCCTCGCCGGCGGGGTGCGGGAGCGGCGGCGCGCGGCGATCGCGGCGACGCTCGGGCCGATCGCGCTCGGCCACGCCGCGTCGGTGTTCGTGATCGCGACGCTGGTCGCGGCGCTCATGTCGGTGACCGGCGCGCGGCTCGTCGCGACCGCGGGCGGGGTCGCGCTGACCGCGTTGGGCGTCTGGCGGCTGCTGTCCCCGGGCCACCACCGGACCGGCCCGCGCCCGGCCGACCTGCTCACGTGGTCGTTCCTGATGTCCTCCGCGCACGGCGCCGGGCTCGTCCTGCTGCCGTTGCTCGCCGCGGTGCCGGTGGCCGCCCACCACGGCCACGCCGTCGGCGCCGCCGGCCGTACCTCGGCGATGACCGGCATCCTCGCCACGACGGTCCACACGGCGGCGATGGTCGCGGCGGCGGGCCTGGTCGCGTTGGTGGCCTACGAGGTGCTGCGGCTGCGCCCGGTGCGGGTCAGGGCGAGGTTCGACGCCGACCGGGTGTGGGCGTTCGCCCTGGCGGGCTCCGGCGTGGCGACGCTCGCGCTCACGCTCTGGGGCGGCTGACCGGCCGCTTCACGAAGGCGTGACGGCCGCGCGACAGCTCCGGGCTGGCGGTTCGGGCCGCTTCCCGAGGGTGCCTGACCGGCCGCCGCGACAGCTCCAGACGGACGGCGCGGGACGCTTCCCAGGCATGCATGACCGGCCGGCACGACAGCTCCGGGCCGCCGGCGCGGGCCGCTTCCCAGGGGTGCATGACCGGCCGCCGCGGCAGCCCCGGGCGGGCGGCGCACGGCCGGGGAGCCGGATGCGTCGAGCGGGTGCGGCCGTCCAGGTACGGTAGATCGCCACGCCGCGACCGCAGGAGCCGACCATGCCGACGACCTCGAGCCATGCCGTCTGAACCCGAGGAAACGGCGGTCGCCGTCTTCACCGCCCTCGCCGACCCCAACCGCCGGGCGATCCTCGCCTCGCTCGCCGAGCACGGCCCGAGCACCGCCACCGACCTGTCCGGCCGGCTGTCGATCACCCGCCAGGGCGTCGCCAAGCACCTCGCCCTCCTCGCCGACGCGGGCCTGGTCACCAGCGACGCCGGCACCGGCCGCCGGGTCCTGTTCCGCCACCGCTCCGAGCCGATCAAGCTCGCCCAGGGCTACCTGGCCGCCCTCGCCGCCGACTGGGACGACCGCCTCGGCCGCCTCTCGTCGTTCCTGGCCGACCCGCCCGGCTGACAGGCCCGGCCCGCCCGGCTGACAGGCCCGACCCGCCCGGCTGACAGGCCCGACCCGCCCGGCTGACAGGTGGCGGCTCGAAACCGGGCGGGACCGCGACGGCACCCGGGCCGCAACCCTGGTCGGGGACGCTACCGGTTCCAGCACACCACCAGGAGGCAGGAACCTTGACACGACGTCATCACCGCACCGCGGGTCTGATCGCTGCCGTGGTCGCCGGAAGCCAGTTCATGACGCCGGCGGAAGCCCGGGCGGCGGCGGTGACGCCGGCACCGGGTGCGGTGTCCGTGGTCGGGACCGTCGCGTCGGTCCGCACCGCCGACGCGTCGCTGGTGGTGACCCGCGCCTACAAGTTCCGCGACAGCCGGCCCAGGACGGTCAGGTTCACGCTGACGCCCGGCACCGCCGTCGTGGTCAACGGCGTCCCGGCCGGGCCCGGTGGGCTCGGGAAGCTCAGTGGGGTGAAAACCGGCATGCAGGTCACCGTCAACGGCACCGTGAGCGGCGGCAACAACCTGGCCACGAGGGTGGTGGCGGGCACCGCCCGGAGGTGAAAGGCGCTGAAAGTCCCGTGAAACCGCGGTGAAGGTCGCGGCCCGCACGATCGTCGCAGTCGTGGCGCACCAGCGTCACAGCGGCGGTTGGGAGGGAGGGACGTGGCTACCACCCCGTCCCCGTCGGCGATCGTGGCTACCGGGTTGCGCAAGTCGTTCGGTGACCACGTCGTGCTCGACGGAATCGACCTGGAGGTCCCGCGCGGGACGGTCTTCTCGTTGCTGGGGCCGAACGGGTCCGGCAAGACGACGACGGTGCGCATCCTGTCGACGCTCATCGGCGCCGACGGCGGGCAGGCGTCCGTCGCCGGGCACGACGTGGTCCGCGAGGCCGGCGCGGTGCGCGCCGCGATCGGGGTCACCGGGCAGTTCTCGGCGGTCGACGGGCTGCTCACCGGCGAGGAGAACCTCGCGCTCATGGCGGCCCTGCACCACCTCGGCCGGGCCGGCGGCCGGCGGCGGGTCGCCGATCTGCTGGAGCGGTTCGACCTGGTCGACGCGGCGAAGAAGGCCGCCGCGACGTACTCCGGCGGCATGCGGCGCCGGCTCGACCTGGCGATGACGCTGGTCGGCGACCCGAGCGTCATCTTCCTCGACGAGCCCACCACCGGGCTCGACCCGCGCAGCCGCCGGACCATGTGGCAGATCATCCGCAGGCTCGTCGCCGACGGGGTCACGGTGTTCCTGACCACGCAGTACCTCGACGAGGCCGACCAACTCGCCGACCGTATCGCGGTGCTCGACGGCGGGCGGATCGTGGCCACCGGCACCGCCGAGCAGCTCAAGCGGCAGATCCCCGGCGGGCACATCCGGGTGCGGTTCGACACCGCCGAGGACCTGGACACCGCCGCGCGGCTGTTCGCGGGCTCGGCGCGGGACGACGAGGAGCTGGCGCTGCGCGTGCCGGGCGACGGCGGCGTCTCGTCGCTGCGGGCGCTGCTGGACCGGCTCGACGCCGCCTCCGTGCCCGTCGCCGACCTGTCCGTGCACACGCCGGACCTCGACGACGTGTTCTTCGCCCTGACCGGCCACCCGAGCAGCCGAACCGGGGACCAGCCCAGCGAGACCGGCCACCAGAGCGGCCGGACCGGGGACCAGACCAGCGCAACCACCGCCGCGAAGGAAGGCGCCCGATGAGCACCATGACCACCGCCGTCACCGACTCCGCCACGATGCTGCGCCGCAGCCTGCTGCACACGGTGCGGTACCCCGCCTCGATGGTCACGTCCCTGCTCGTGCCGGTGCTGCTCCTGCTGCTGTTCGTCGGGGTCTTCGGCGGCGCGATCAACGCGGGCATCGCCGGCGGCAGCACCTACATCAACTACATCGTGCCGGGCATCCTGCTGGTGACCGCCGGCTACGGCGCCTCGACCACGGCGCTGGCGGTCAACAAGGACATGACCGAGGGCATCATCGACCGGTTCCGCACCATGCCGATCTCCCGGCAGTCGGTGCTGACCGGGCACGTCCTGGCCGCCACGATCCGCACGTTCCTGAGCCTGGCGCTCGTCGTCGGGGTGGCGCTGCTGATGGGGTTCCGGCCCACCACCGACCCGCTGCGGTGGCTCGGCGCGGCCGGTCTCGTGCTGCTGCTGGTCCTCGCGCTGACCTGGCTGGCGGTCGCGATCGGGCTGGTCTCCCCCACCCCCGAGGGCACCACGGGCTTCCTGCTGCTCGTGCAGGTGCTGCCGTTCGTCAGCAGCGCGTTCGTCACGACGGAGTCGATGTCGGGGGCGGTGCGCTGGTTCGCCGCCAACGAGCCCTTCACGCCGATCATCGACACGCTGCGGGCGCTGCTGATGGACACGCCCGTCGGCAACAGCGGCGGCATCGCGGTCGCCTGGTGCGTGGGGCTCTCCGCGGCCGGCTACCTGTGGGCGCGGTCCGTGTTCAACCGCGCTCCGCGGCGATGAGCGCGCGGCGCGCCAGCAGGACCGCGGACGCGGCCTCCCGCAGCGCGTCCCGCTCCAGCGCCGCGTAGTCCGACGCCGCCGAGACGTACTCGGCGGCGTCGGCCTGCTCCGCGAGGTCGCGGGCGTAGCCGGCGTGCATCGTCGGCTGGAAGCCCATCGTGAACCGGAAAGCCTCCGCCAGGGCGATCATCCGCGCCGCGCACGCGGCGACCCTGGTGTCGCCGGTGCGCCGCCCGCGGTCCAGGTCGGCGACGGCCAGGGCGAGCAGCAGCGCGCCGTGCACGGGGGCGCCGACCGCGTTGACGGTGCCGGACCTCGCGAGCAGGCTCGCCAGGAGGTCCGGCAGTCCATCGGCCATGGCCGGGACGAGGTCGAGCCGGCCGTGCTGGGCGTGCGCGATCACGACCGTGGCCCGCACCTCCATCGCCCAGCCCGCCGAGCCCGGCAGCTCCTGACCCTCGGCGGCGTCGAGCCGGGCCACGACCTCGCGCCACAGCGCGAGGCCGGCGTCGACGTCGCCGCGGGCGATCAGGATCTCCGCGCGGACCCCGGAGCCGAACATCATCGGGTCGTCGCCCGGGTCGTGGGCGCTCTGCACCGCCTGCTCGATCAGGTCCTCCGCCTCGTCCAGCGCGCCGCGCTGCAGGCTCGCGAGGGCCATCGCACCGCGGACGCGCGACGCGCTGGACGGCACGCCGGGCCGGCGCAGCTGGTCCAGCACCGCCAGCGTCTCCGCGAGGTGCGCCGCCGCCTCCTCGCCGCGGCCGACCTCCACGAGCAGCTCACCGATGCGGGAGTGCGCGACGGCCCGCATCAGCGGGGTCGTGCGGGTGCCGAGCACCGCAAGCATCCTCCTGGCCGCCCGCAGCGCGCCGTCGGTGTCCTGCCGCTGCTCGCACAGGTAGCTGGCGGCGCCGTACGCGAGCCCGGCCAGCAGCGGCTCGTCGCTGTCGCAGAGCGCCCACAGCGCGGCCTCGTCGCGCGTCATGGCGCGCCGGACCGCGTCGGCCGCGCCGACCAGCGTGTCCGGCGTCGTGGGCGGCAGCCGGCGCAGGGCGACGAGGAACCGGCCCGGCATCGGCCCGCGCATGAGGAAGTCGTTCATCGCGCACAGCAGCGCCGCGGTGCGGGCTACCTCGACCAGCGCGGGTGCGGGCCGCACGTGCGACATGACCCACTCGACGTCGCGGGCCAGGGCCGTCATCCGCACGAAGCTGCCCTCGACGGTCCACAGCGCCGCCAGTACACCTGCCGCGGCGGCGACGGCGGGACCATCGGCGCGGTCGACGGCGTGGCGCAGGGCGAGGACGAGATTGTCCTGCTCGGCGCGGACCCGCTCGACCTCCCTGACGAGGTCCGTGCCGAAGACCGCTCCGGCGTGCGCGACGCCGAACTCCCCCGCCCACGCGAGCAGTCCGTCGACGGCGCGGCCGGTCCCGCCGGCCCGCTCCCGGTGCGCGGTGCTGAACTCCCGCACCGTCTCCAGCATCCGGAACCTGGTGCCGAACGGCGTGTCGGTGACCTTCAGCAGCGACTGGTCGGCGAGCTGCGTGAGCGCCAGCAGGACGTCGTCGCCGTCGCCTTGACCTTCGCCCAGGACGTGCCGGGCCGCGGCGGCGGTGAACCCGCCGGGGAAGACGGACAGGGCGCGCATCGCGGCCCGGTCGGGCTCGTCGAGGAGGTTCCAGCTCCAGTCGATGACGGCGTGCAGCGTGTGGTGCCGCGGCGGCGCGTCCCTCGCCCCGCCGCGCAGCAGGGCCAGCCGGTCGTCGAGGCGGCGGGCCATCTCGGACACCGACATGACCCGCACGCGGGCGGCGGCGAGCTCGACCGCGAGCGGCAGCCCGTCCAGGCGCGCGCACAGCTGCCGCACCACGTCGCCGGGCACGTCCGCGCCGGGCCGGGCGGCCCTCACCCGCTGCCGGAACAGCTCGACGGTGGTGGCCAGGTCGAGCTCCGGCAGCGGGTACACCACCTCCGAGGACAACCCGAGCGGCGCCCGGCTGGTGGTCAGCACCCGCAGGTCGCCCGTCGCGGCCACGAGGTCCCGGACGAGGTCGGCGGCGCCGCGGACCACGTGCTCGCAGTTGTCCAGCACCAGCAGCGCCGGCCCGGTGCCGAGGGCGGCGGCGATCGCGGCGGCCGCCCCGGGACCGCCGGCGGGTGCGGCGACGCCGAGCGCCGACGCGACCGCCGGGGCCACGTCCGCGTCGGCGGCGACGCCCGCGAGCGCGACGAGCTGCACGACCGGCTGGCGGGCCTGGCGGCTGACCGCGTACGCGAGCCGGGTCTTGCCGAGGCCGCCGGTCCCGACGACCGACGCGACCCGGGACGTGGCGAGCAGCTCCGTGACCGCGGCGATGTCGTCGTCGCGGCCGAGCAGCGGGTTGGGGTCGTGCGGGACGCCGCGCCGCACCGCGGGTGCCTCGTCGCGCAGCAGCCGCCGGTGCGCGTCCTGCAGGGCTGGGCCCGGGTCGGCGCCGAGCTCGTCGCGCAGCGTGGCCCGGTAGGTCTCGTACCGCTCCAGCGCCGCCGCGGTGCCGGCCGTCGCCGCCTCGGCGCGCAGCAGTTCGAGCAGCACCGCCTCGTCCTTCGGACGCAGCGCGGCCGCCTCGGTCAGCGGGCCGACCGCCTCGGCGTGCCGGCCGAGCCGCGACAGCGCGACCGCCCGCGCGGCGAGCAGCGCGTGGCGCGTCCGGTCCCGCTCCGCACGCAGGACGGACAGCGGGTCGGCCAGGCCCGGGTCGGCCGGCTCGGCCCCGTCCCACAGCGCGAGCCCCTCCTCCGCGCGGGCGAGCGCCCCGGCGTGGTCCCCGCCCCGGGCCAGGTCCGCCGCGGCGGCCGCGTGCAGCAGCACCGCCTCGGTGTCCAGCAGCGGCGCCGGCACCGCGAGCCGGTACCCGCCCGCGGTCCTGGCCACGATGTCGGCGCCGGCCTGCGCCCGCACCCGCGACACGACGACCTGCAGCGCCTTCGCCGGGTGCTCCGGCTGCTCGTCGGGCCATAGCCCGTCGACGAGCCTGGCGGTGCCGCACCCGGTCCGCGGCTCCGCCGCCAGCAGCGCGAGCAGCCCGCACTGCCGCGGCCCGACGATGTCCCGGCCACGGTAGGCGACCCGCGACAGCAGGCGCAGCTCGACGCTCACGGCCCCAGGCTAGTGCCCGCCCACCCGGCGTTTCCGCCGTGCCCGGGGCCGCGACGCGGGACAGGCGCGGGTCACTGGACGTAGCAGTCTTCTGGGTGCCGGGGACCGGGTCGCCGAAGACCGCGTTGGTGCACGGGGTGCCGCCGGTGACGGTGCGGTACGCGTACCGCCCGGCCGCGCCGTACGCGACCTGGCGGGTCCCGGTGAACGCGCACGTCGTCGACTCGGCCGCGCACGGGCTCCACGTGGTGGCCGACGGCGGTGGGGCGATCAGGAAGCACGCCTTCTGCACGCCGGGCGCCGGGTCGCCGAAGACCGCGTTCGTGCAGGCCGTCCCGCCGGTGACGGTCAGGTGGCGGAACTGCCCCTGCGCCCCGAACGCCACCGTCGACGTCCCCGCGAACGAGCACGTCCCGGTCTCCGCCGCGCACTGCTGCCAGCCGTTCCCGGCGGCGGGCGGGCCCAGCGTGAAGCAGGCCGGCGGTTCCGACCTGAGCCGTGAGGGGTGCGGGGCCGCACCCCTCACCGGCGTTCAGACGAGCAGCTCCAGCGGGCCGCGGAGGAAGTAGATGATGAACATGACCGCGACGCCGTAGAGCAGCGGGTGGACGTCGCGGGCCTTGCCGGCGGCGAGTTTGATGACGACGAAGGAGACGACGCCGGCGCCGATGCCGTTGGAGATGGAGTACGTGAACGGCATGAGGATGATGGTGAGGAATGCCGGCAGCGCGATCTCGTAGTCCGACCAGTCGATGGAGCGGACCGTGGTCATCATGAGGAAGCCGACGACGACGAGGGCGACCGACGCCGCCTCGAAGGGCACCACCGTCACCAGCGGCGCGAAGAACATCGCGACGAGGAACAGCGCGCCGGTGACCAGGCTCGCCACGCCGGTGCGGGCGCCCTCGGCGACACCGGCGGCGCTCTCGATGTAGGTGGTGTTGCTGGACGTGCTCGCGGCACCACCCGCGGCGGCGGCGACCGAGTCGACGAGCAGGATCTCGCGGGTGCGCGGCGGCATGCCCTGCTCGTCGAGCATGTCACCCTCCTGGGCGACCGCGACCATCGTGCCCATCGTGTCGAAGAAGTCGGTGATCAGCAGGGTGAACACGAACATGATCACGATCAGGACGCCGGCGGTCTGCCAGGAGTGCAGGACGTTGAAGTGGCCCAGCAGGGACAGGTCGGGCTTGTCGATGATCTTGTCCGGCACGACCGGGACGTTGAGGCTCCAGCCCTTCGGGTTGGGCTTGTCGTCCACGAACGACGGGCCGGCCTTCGCGATCGCCTCGATGACGATGGCGAGGACCGTGGAGGCGAGGATGCCGATGAGGATCGCGCCGCGCACCTTGCGCACCACCAGCACGACGGTGAGCAGCAGGCCGACGCCGAACGCGAGCGCGGGCCAGCTGATCAGCTTGCCGCCGATGCCGAGGCCGACCGGGACGGTGGTGTTGGCCACGTCCGGCACGCGCCGCACGAAGCCCGCGTCGACGAAGCCGATGAGCGCCAGGAACAGCCCGATGCCGACGCCGATGGCGGTCTTCAGCTGCGTCGGTACGGCCCGGAACACCGCCTCCCGCAGCCCGGTCAGCACCAGGATGCCGATGAGCACGCCCTCGATCACGACCAGGCCCATCGCGTCGGCCCAGGTCATGTGGGGTGCGATCTCGAAGGCCACGAGCGCGTTGACGCCTAGGCCGGCGGCGAGCGCGAGGGGGAAGCGGGCGACGACGCCCATCAGGATCGTCACGACCCCGGCGACCAGCGCCGTCGCCGAGGCGACCGCGGCGATGGCGAGCTTGCCGCCGGTGCTGTCGACACCGCTGCCGAGGATGAGGGGGTTGAGCACGACGATGTAGGCCATCGTGAAGAACGTCGCGAGACCGCCGCGGATCTCGCGGCTCAGCGTCGAGCCTCGCGCACTGATGTCGAAGAACCGGTCGAAGCCGTTGCGCGGCTCCGCGCGGGTCGTGTCCATGTGTTGCCTCCCTGGAACTGGTCCTGACCCCCCGACGCGCGATGATCCCATCTGTACGGCCGGAATCAAGGTCAGGCATGTTTCGTGCATGCGACGGCGGTCAGATGCGCGCGTGCGCACTTCTCTGAACCGCTCCGCCCTGGTCCTGCCGCCGTTCGCCCTCGCGGTCCTCGTCGCGGTGTGGGGGCGCGACATACCGATCCCCGTCGAGGTCGTCGTGGTGGCGCTCCTGGCAGGGTCCGTACTGGCCGCGGTGCATCACGCGGAGGTCGTCGCCCACCGGGTCGGGGAGCCGTTCGGCGCGCTCATCCTCGCCGTCGCGGTCACCGTCATCGAGGTCGGCCTGATCATCACCCTGATGGTGACCGGCGGTTCCGGCACGGAGACCCTGGCCCGCGACACCGTCTTCGCCGCCGTGATGATCACCTGCAACGGCATCGTGGGGCTGTCGCTGCTGGTCGCGGCGCTGCGCACGCGCATCGCGGTGTTCAACGCCGAGGGGACGGGCGCCGCGCTCGCCGCGGTCATCACCCTCGCGACCCTCAGCCTGGTCCTGCCGACGTTCACGACCAGCGCGCCGGCGCCGCAGTTCACCGGTCCGCAGCTGGCGTTCGCGGCGGTCGCGTCGCTCGCCCTGTACGCGCTGTTCGTGCTCGTCCAGAACGTGCGGCACCGCGAGAGCTTCCTGCCGGTCAACGACGCCGAGGAGGAGCACGCGGCGGCTCCGGCGCCACGTCAGGCGCTCATCAGCCTCGTACTGCTGATCGTCGCGCTGGTGTCGGTGGTCGGCCTGGCGAAGGTGGAGTCGGGCACGATCGAGGCCGGCGTCGCGCGGGCCGGGCTCCCCCAGTCGTTCGTCGGGGTCGTCATCGCCGTGCTGATCCTGCTGCCGGAGACCCTCGCCGCGGTCCGCAACGCCCGCCGCGACCTGGTGCAGATCAGCCTCAACCTGGCCCTCGGGTCGGCGATCGCCAGCATCGGGCTGACGATCCCGTCGATCGCGCTCGCCTCGATCTGGCTCAGCGGGCCACTGGTCCTCGGCCTCGGCGCCACCCAGATCGTGCTGCTCGCCCTCACCGCGGGTGTCGGCGTCCTCACCGTCATGCCGGGCCGCGCGACCCTGCTGCAGGCGGCGGTGCACCTGTCGATCTGTGCCGCATTCCTCTTCCTCGCCGCCAGCCCATGACGACCGGCGAGGGGCCGGTGCACGGGCGGTGGGGCGGACGCGGATACCCTCTTGTCTGACATTGTCAGTAATCGAGGAAGGTCGGGAATGATCGAACCAGTGCGGCTGCCGTCTCCGTGGTGTGACGAGCCCCTGACCGTCGTCGTCCCGACCTACAACGAGGCGGGCAACCTGCCACGGCTGGTCGAGCGGCTGCTCGCCCTGCCGCTGCCGGGGCTGAGCATCCTCGTCGCCGACGACAACTCCCCGGACGGCACCGGCGAGGTCGCGGAGAAGCTCGCCGCCGAGCACCCCGGGCGGATCCGGGTGCTGCACCGGCCCGGCAAGGAGGGCCTCGGCAGGGCGTACGTCGACGGCATCGGCCACGCGATCGCGGACGGCGCCAAGTTCGTGGCGCAGATGGACGCCGACCTGTCGCACCCGCCGGAGGCGCTGCCCGGCATGCTCGGGGCGCTGCTGTCCACCAACGCCGGCGTGGTCATCGGCTCACGCTACGTGCCCGGCGGCCAGCTCGACGAGAAGTGGCCGCTGTACCGGCGGGCGCTCAGCGGCTGGGCCAACCTGTACGTCCACACCCTGCTGCAGGTGCGGATCCGGGACCTGACCGCCGGGTTCAAGATCTGGCGGGTGGACGCGCTGGAGGCGATCGGCCTGGACCGGGTCCAGTCCAACGGCTACAGCTTCCAGGTCGAGATGCACTTCCTGGCGACCAAGCTCGGGCAGACCATCATCGAGGTGCCGATCCACTTCGAGGAGCGCACCGACGGCGTGTCGAAGATGACCACGGCCACGAAGATCGAGAGCGCGACGATGCCGTTCAAGCTGCGCCTGCGGCACCGCAAGATCCAGCGCCGCAGGCCGGCCGGCTGACCTAAGCGGACACCGGGAGCGAGCTGGTCTTCAGCCAGGCGGTCAGCTCGCCCGGTGGCATCGGGCGGGCGTAGTGGTAGCCCTGCGCGACGTCGCAGCCGAGCTCCTGCAGCGCGGCGACGTGCGCGGCGCCCTCGACGCCCTCCGCGACCACCGACATGCCCAGGTTGTGGCCGAGCTCGATCGCGCCGCGGACCAGCACCGCGTCCTCCGGGTCGTCGTCCATGTGCATGACGAACGTGCGGTCGACCTTCAGCTCGTCGACGGGCAGGCTCTTGAGGTACGCCATCGAGGAGTACCCGGTGCCGTAGTCGTCGATCGACAGCCGCACGCCGAGGCGGTGCAGGGCGACGAGCGTCTCGGTGGCGAGGACCGGGTTCGCCATGACGGCGGTCTCGGTCACCTCGAGGCGCAGCAGTTCGGCCGGCAGGTCGTGCTCGTCCAGCAGCCGCCTCACGTGGCCGACCAGGTCGGGGTCCAGCAGGCAGCGCGGCGACAGGTTGACCGCGATCGGCACGACGAGACCGTCGTCGAGCCAGGCGCGGGCCTGCACGACGGCGAGGCGCAGCACGTACAGGGTGAGCCGGGTGATGAGACCGGTGCTCTCCGCGACCGGGATGAACTCCGCGGGCGGGATCTGCCCACGCGTCGGGTGCGTCCACCGCACGAGCGCCTCCGCACCCGACGGGCGGCCGTCGTCCAGCCGGATCTTCGGCTGGTAGTGCAGGGTGAGCTGGTCGGTGACGTCGAGGGCGCGGCGCAGGTCGCCGAGCAGCAGCAGCCGGTTGCCGTCCTCGGTATGCATGTTCGGCCGGTACAGGGTGGCACCGGTCTTGCTGTCCTTCGCCGCGTACATGGCGATGTCGGCGCAGCGCAGCAGCGCGTCGGTGTCGCTCGCGTGCTCGGGCGCCACGGCGATGCCGATGCTGACCTCCACGTCGACGGCGACGTCGTCGAGCGTGAAGGTGCGGTGCAGCTCGCCCTGCAGCCGGGTGGCCAGCGCCGCGGCGTCGGCGGCGGACGCGCCGGGCAGCAGGACCGCGAACTCGTCGCCGGACAGCCGGGCGACGACGTCCCCGGCGCGCAGGGCCCCGGTGGTGCGGACCGCGACCTGCCGCAGCAGCTCGTCGCCGTACTGGTGACCGAGGGTGTCGTTGACTTCTTTGAACCGGTCGAGGTCCAGCAGCAGGACGGCGAGCGCCGAGCCGGGCGAGCGCAGCGCGTCGCCGGTGCGTTCGGTGAAGAGCGTCCGGTTGGGAAGGCCGGTCAGCGCGTCGTGCGACGCGTGGTACTTGTGCTCGGCGGCGTGCCGCACGAGGCGGCGCTGGTAGCCGCCGGCGACGACGCCGAACACGACCAGCAGCGCCAGCCCGACGCCGAACGTGCCGGTCGTGGCGGTGAAGACGACGCCCTCGACGCGGTGCAGGTCGCGCATCGCCTGGGCCGCCTCGGCCGCGCTGGCGGTGGTGGCGGTGTGGACGAGGGCACCGATCTGGTCCGCGACCGGATCGACGTCCTCCTCGTCGATGCGGGCCGCACCCGCGGTGTCGCCACGGTCGGCGGCCTCGAACACCCGCGCGACCGCAGCCAGGTAGGTCGCGTGCAGCTCCCGGACCCGGGCGGCGAGCGCCCGGTCCTCGGCCCCGCCGCGCTGCTCGACGTCGTGCAGCGCCACGTCGAGCGCGCCGGCCGCGCCGCGGTGCAGCTCCCGGGCCGCCACACCGGGTTCGAGGCGGTACTGCTGGTCGGCGATCTTCTCCAGGGCGACGGCGTCGTCGGCCAGGTCATACGCCGCGGCGAGCGCCGTCGCGTGGACGGCGGCGTTCGCGGAGGCGCGGGTGCGGTTCGTGCCGACGACACTGACGCCGGTCAGGCCGAGCAGGACGGCGGCGAGGCCGACCACGGCACCGCGCCGGAGCAGTCCGGTTGGTCGTCGCACGCCACGCTCCCCCTGTCCAACGGTCCGGCTGCTCCATCACCCGAAGCGCCGATCCTGCCATCGGCACCCGGTGCCAGCACCTGATCCATAGGGCCAGGAGCAAACCGGTTGCGTGGCGGGGGTTGCCCTACTGCATCGAGAGGTGCACGTGGTTGTAGTGGTCGCCGGCGGGGGTGCCGTCGCCGCCATAGGACTTCCAGCCGCTGCTCGGCTGCCAGATCCGCTTGTACCAGATGACGTACTTGACGCCGAGGTTCTTCGCGTTGGCGACGCACCAGGCGGCCAGGGCGTCGCCGTACTGCTGGTCGGCGCCGGTGGCGCGGGCGTTGACGAAGGTCTTGGCGTTGGCGGAGAAGTCGCAGGCTTTGCCGGCCGGGTGGTCACCGCCCCCGCCGCTGCGGAAGCAGGACGTGTAGTGGGTGTAGCCGGCCTTGCGCGCCTCGTTGTAGGCGTTGAGCATCCGCGGGCTGATGCACCCGGTCGTGGTCGGGTCGTCCTGGGTGCAGCCCTGGCTGGCGTAGGAGCCGTCGCCGTTGCGGCCGACCGGGTTGGTGGTGACCTTGCCGCCGCCCGGCGCGCCGGTGGTGGCACCGCCGCCGCCCGCCTTCTTCAGGGCGTCCTCGGCGGCCTTCTTGTTCGTCTCCATGATCTTCAGCTGGGCCTGCTGGTTGGCGATCGCCGCGGCGAGGTCCGCCTTCTGCTGCTCCAGCCGCTTGCGCGTCTCGGCCAGCTCGCGCAGTGACTTGTCGTCGCGATACAGCATGTACTGCACCGTGGTCATGCCGTGGATGGTGGCCTCCGGCGAGTCGCCGGCGAGGACCACGTTGGTCAGGCTGATCCGGCGCCCGCGGTAGGCGGCGTTGGCCACCGACCCGGCCGCCGCCTCCAGCTCGCCGACCTGGGTCTGCGTCGCGGCCAGCTGCCCGTTGACCGCGGCCTCGTCGGCGACGGACTTGTCGAGGCGGCCCTTGGCGTCGTTGTACTCGGCGTTGGCCTTGTCGAGCGCCTGGCGGACGGTGAGATTCTGCCCGCCGTCCTCGCCCGGCTCCGCGGAAGCGGGGTCGGCGACCCAGACCACCCCCACGATCACGGTGGCCAGCAGCAGCATCAGAAACCTGGGCAGGCGCCCGGTCGGAAGCGTCAGCATCGTGGCCAGCATAGCCATCCGCCCGGACGGCGCCACTCGGCGCAAAAACACCGAAATGTCGGTCATGCAGCGGTTTTACGGTCGCCCCGGCCCCCGCCCGGGGGTCGTACGGGTGGACGCGCCAGGGTAACCTGCCCCTCGATGACGCACACCACACTCCCGCGCCTGCGGTCGGCCGCGGCGCTGGTCGCCGCGGCGGCGCTGCTGTTGACCGCCTGCACCGACAAGGCGTCCCCGAGCGGGACGCAGCAGCAGACCTCGGCGAGCCCGAAGGCACCGGCGCTGCCGGTGGAGCTCGCGATCAGCGGCCCGGCCGACGGCGCCGCCAACGTGCCCACCGCCGTCGACCTGGCGTACACCGCCACCAACGCGGCGGACGTCACCGTGAAGCTCACCGACGCGGGCGGGTCGGAGGTCGCCGGCGCGCTCCGCGCCGACGGCAAGGCGTGGCAGCCGGCCGCGCAGCTCAAGTACGGCACCAAGTACACGGCGACGGTCACCGCCACCTCGACGGACGGCAAGCCGACGACGGCGACGACGGCGTTTACGACCATGGCGAAGCCGTCGAAGCTGGGCAAGGTCACCAGCATCATCAACGACAAGCAGGTCGTCGGCGTCGGGATGCCGGTCATCATCACGTTCGGTGTCGACGTCGCGCCGGCCCAGCGCGCCGCCGTGCAGCAGCGCATCCAGGTGATCAGCGACCCGCCGCAGGAGGGCGCCTTCAACTGGTTCACCGGCAAGGAGCTGCACTTCCGCCCGAAGGAGTACTGGCAGACCGGCACGAAGCTCCAGGTCAACGCGCGCACCGGCGGCACGAACCTGGACGGCAAGTGGTGGGGCGAGCGCGACGTGTCGTTCACCGCGACGGTCGGGCCGAAGTTCGTCATGGAGGTCGACAACGCCACCAAGCAGATGACCGTCACGCAGGACGGCCAGCTGCTGCGGACCATCCCGGTGAGCCTCGGCCGCCCGAAGAACCCGTCGGCCAGCGGCAACTTCATCGTCATGATCAAGAACGAGTGGGAGTGGTTCGACTCCTCCACCTACGGCGTCCCGGCCGACTCCGCCGCGGGCTACCGCACCAAGGTGTACTGGCCGCAGCGGCTCACCTGGGACGGCGAGTACATCCACTCGGCCCCGTGGTCCGAGGGCGACCAGGGCAAGCGCAACGTGTCCCACGGCTGCACCAACATCTCCGCCGCGCACGCGGAGTGGCTGTGGAAGCAGACCCGCATCGGCGACCCGGTGATCATCAAGGGCACCGAGGAGCAGGTGAAGTGGGGCAACGGCTGGACGGACTGGTCGACGAGCTGGGACCAGTACGTCAAGGGCAGCGCCGTGCCGTACGTCGCCCCGTCGGCCTCCGCTTCCGCCTCGGCGTCACCGTCGCCCTCGGCCGGCTGAGGTCAGCGGGCGATCTCGACGCCCTGGACGCCGTCCAGCAGGCGCAGGGACTCGGCGATCGCCGGTAGTGACGTGTTGTTGTCGCCCTGCGCGGTGAGCACGATCGACTGGTCGTGGCCGGCGTAGTCGACGCGCAGCACGTGGGCGCCCGGCAGCGCCCGCAGGGCTTCCCGCTCCACCACGTCGAGCGGGAAGTCCGGGGCGAGCGTCAGCGTCACCTGGACGCGGTGCCGGTCCGGCAGCCAGTTGGCCTCCGCGACCTTGAACAGCCACAGGGCGGCGAGCGCCGCGGCGGTGACCGTGCCCGCCGCCCAGAACAGCTCCAGGCCGGTCGCGAGCCCGATCGCGGCGGTCACCCACAGCGACGCCGCGGTCGTCAGCCCGCTGATGTTGACGCCCTCCTTGAAGATGGCGCCGGCGCCGAGGAAGCCGATGCCGGTAACGACCTGCGCGGCGATGCGGGTCGGGTCGCTGCCGGCCTCCTTGCCGGCGATGGTGAACAGGGCCGCGCCGGCGGCGACGAGCATGTGGGTGCGCAGTCCGGCGGGCTGGGCACCCAGCTCCCGCTCGAGGCCGACGAGGGCGCCCAGCGCGATGGCGACCAGCAACGTGGGAATAACGGTCCAGTCCATCCGACACTCTTACCGCCCGCCGGTCGTTCCCGCCACCGCTGTCCAACGCTGTCCGACGGTGTCCAGGATCGGGGGTGGGCGGTGGGTCCGGGCGCCGAGCATGGATGCGGCGTGATCGACGCCCATCACCGAGAGGCTCACGATGCGACTGTCCCGGTTCCTCGCCCTGCTCACCGCCGGGCTCCTGGCGCTCGCCCCGGCGCCCGCCTTCGCCGCAACGGTCCTCACCGCGCCGGTCGACGTGCAGGCGCTGCACGTCGCCGACACGAGCGCCGACCTGCAGTGGTCGCACGACCTGCTCGCCGAGCAGGACGTGGTCGAGCGCAAGGTCGGCGGCACCTGGACCGAGTACGCCCGCGGCCTGTTCAACGGCATCACCCTGACCGGCCTGCAGCGGGGCACCACGTACACGTTCCGGGTGTACTCGCTGCCGACGGAGTCGTCCGGGTACGTCGCGAGCCCGCCGTCGGCGCCGGTCACGTTCACGACGCTGGCCGCGCCGGACAGCACCCCGCCGACGGCGCCGAGCGCCCCGGTCTTCAGCAGCGTCACCACCACCGGGGTGTCGATGGTCTGGGGCGAGTCGACCGACAACGTCCAGGTCGGCGGGTACCACCTCCAGCAGCTGATCGGTGGCGTCTGGACGACGATCCGCACCGCCGACTGGTCCAGCCGCTTCTACCGGGTCACGGGCCTGACGGGGGGCACCGCGTACACGTTCGCGGTCGTCGCGTTCGACACGAACGGCAACCTGTCCGCCCGCTCGCCCGCGGCCACCGTCACCACCCTCGCCTACACGGCCGCGCCGACCTGCAAGGTCCAGGTCGTGCTGTTCAGTCCCGGGTTCCTCGTCAACGTCACGATCACCAACACGACCGCCGCGCCGGTCACCGGCTGGACGATCGGCTTCACGCTCGCCTCGACGGCGGTCACGTACAACACGTTCGGCGCGATCCTCACCCGCTCCGGGAACACCGGCACGCTCACCCCGAACGCCTGGAGCACCACGATCAGCCCCGGCGGCCAGGCGATGCCCGGGTTCACCGGCGGGGCCACCCCCTTCACCCCGCCGGCAAGTTTCACGCTCAACGGCGCCCCGTGCACCATGGCGTGACGCCGTGACCTGGTGCGCGGGGTTCCGCCGCCCGGCGATCCCGCGCACCGCGGCCGCGACCGGGCCTACGCTGCCGGCATCGACACCCGCGCCGCCCTTCTCGCGCCGGACGCGGTCGCGGCCGTCCGCGCGACCGCCGACCTGGCGCGGCTGCTGCGGGAGCTGCGCCGCCGCGACGCCCGCCGCCGCGGCGGCACCGAGCTGACCTACCGTGACCTGGCGGCGGCGACCGGCTGGTCGCACGGGATCATCGGCGGCTACCTGTCGGGGCGGGTGCTGCCGCCGACCGACCGCTTCGACGTGCTGGTCCGCCTGCTGGGCGCGTCACCGGCCGAGCAGGGCGCGCTCGCCACCGCCCGCGACCGGGTCGAGGAGGGCCGCCGTCCCGTGCCTTCCCCCGCCCCTGCCGCCGGCTCTGCCGGCCCGGGGCACCCGGTGCCCCGGCAGCTGCCGGCGGACGTGCCCGCGTTCACCGGCCGGGCGGCGCGCCTCGCCGACCTCGACGCCGTCCTCGCGGGCGCCGGGCCCCGGGTCGTGCTGATCGCCGGCACCGCCGGCGTGGGCAAGACCGCCCTCGCCGTGCACTGGGCGCACCGCGTCGCCGACCGGTTCCCCGACGGCCAGCTCTACGTCGACCTGCGCGGGTACGACCCCGGCCAGCCCGTCGACCCCGGCGACGCCCTCGCCGGGTTCCTCCGCGGGCTCGGCGTGCCCGCGTCGGGCATTCCCGCCGCGACCGACGAACGCGCCGCCCGCTACCGGACCGAGGTCGCCGGCCGGCGGCTGCTCGTGGTGCTGGACAACGCCGCCGGCGCCGGCCAGGTCCGCCCGCTGCTGCCCGGCACCGCCACCGGCGCGGTCGTCGTCACCAGCCGCGACACGCTCAGCGGCCTGGTCGCCCGCGACGGCGCCCACCCGGTCCGCCTCGGACGGCTCGACCGGGCCGACTCCCGCGTCCTGCTGCGGCGGCTCCTCGGCCCCGGGGCCGGCCCGGGCACCGTGGACCTCCTCGCCGACCGGTGCGCCGGCCTGCCGCTCGCGCTGCGCATCGCCGCGGCCGGCCCGTCGCCGCACTGCTCCGGGGTCCCCGCCGACCTGGCCGCGTTCGACGCCGACGGCGACCCGCACACCGCGCTGCGGTCGGTGTTCTCCTGGTCCCTGCGCCGGCTCGACCCGCCCGCCGCGCGCGCCTTCCAGCTGCTCGGCCTGCACCCCGGCCGGGTCTTCGACGACGCCGCCGCCACCGCCCTCGCCGGCGGGCCCGCCGGGACGCCGCTCGACGAGCTGGCCCGCGCGCACCTCGTCGAGCCGGCCGACGGCGGCTACACCATGCACGACCTGTTGCGGGCCTACAGCGCGGAGCTCGCCGCGCACCTGCCGCCCGGCGAGGCGGGGGCCGCGCTGGACCGGCTCACCGCGCACCTGCTGGACACCGCGACCGCCGCGACCGCGACCCTGTTCCCCCACGACAGCGCAGGACCCGTCACAGGGGCCGCCACGGGGTCCATGATGGACGGTCCCGAGGCGGCGGCGCGATGGCTGGACCGGCACCGCGCCGCGCTCGTCACCCTCGCCGGGTCGCGGGCCGCCGTCGCCCTGTCGCGGGTGCTGTGGCGATACCTGGAGGTCGGCGGCCACTACCGGGAGGCGCTCGCGCTGCACGCCGCCGCCGCGGCGCACGGCGACGCCGGCGCGCACACCGATCTCGGCGCCGTCCACTGGCTGCTCGGCGACCACGACCTGGCGAAGGTCCACTTCGGGCGGTCGCTGGACGGTCACCGCGCCGCCGGTGACGCGGCCGGCGAGGCGCGCGCCACCGCCCGGCTGGCCCTCGTGCACGAGCGGCTCGGCGACCACGACGAGGCGCTCGCCCGGCTGCGGGACGCCCTGGCCGCCTACCGGGCGCTCGGCGACCGCCACGGCGAGGGCGCCCAGCTGCTCAACCTCGGCTTCACGCTGCACCGCATCGGCCGGCACCCGGAGGCCCTCGACCATCTGCACCGGGCGGCGGCGCTGTTCGCCGACCTCGGCGACCGGCGCCTCGAGGGTTACGCGCTGGGCAACCTCGGCGCCGTCTTCAGCGCCACGGGCCGTCACGACGCGGCGCTCGCGCACCTGCACCTGGCCCTGGAGCGGTGCGTCGAGGCCGGTGACCGCGGCGGCGAGGGCACCGCGCGGGGCACGCTCGGGGTGGCGTACCACCGCCGCGGCGACAACACGAAGGCCCTCGGCCACCTGCGGCGCGCGCTCACCGTCGCCCGCGCCACGGGCGAGTGCGGCCTGGAGGTCGAGACCCTCAACGCCCTCGGCGACGTGCTGCTGGCCACGGACCGCCCGGACGCGGCGGTGCACCGGTTCGCGGCGGCCCGCGCCCTCGCCGAACGCACCGGCGACCGGCACGGGCTGGCTCGCGCCGTCGACGGGCTCAGCAGGGCAGGCCGTTGACGGTCAGGTCGTGCGGCGCCTCCGTCGCGGCGGCCGACGCGGTCCAGCCGAACCGCACCGACCGGCCCGTGTCGATGACGGCGTTGTACGGCATGTTCGTCGCCGTGACCGCGAACGGGTTCGGCTGCTCCATCCTGGCCTGCCAGACGCCGAGGTTGCCGGTCGCGGTGCTGAAGGTCCACCTGGCCGTCCAGCCGTCGATGGCCGGGCCGTGGTTGGTGATCGTGAGGTCCGCGACGAACCCCCCGTCCCACGCGAAGAAGCGGTAGTCACAGCTGAAGTCCCCAGCTGGGGCGGCGGCCGACGCGGGCGCGGCCAACGGGAGCGGCAGGAGCGCGGCGACGGCAATGATGGCGGAGCGGAACACGGTGCCTCCGGGGCGGGGTGTGACGGGCACGGACGCGCACCGGACCCGCGGCACACGCGCCGCGTCCGGCCGCTCGGCTCCCACCGCGGCTCGCGGCCGGAATCTACCGAGCCTGAGCCGGCCGGGTCAACAGACCCGGATTCCCCCGATCGGACGACGCGACGCCGGTGGCGGAAATGCTCAGACGATCGCCGGTCGGGGCCGATGAGCAGAGGGCAGACCCAACTCCAGAGGAGGGCCGGGAATGGCCGAGGCTACCGGCGAACGACGCCGATCCGGATTCCGTGACCTGTCCGTCGCCTGGAAGCTGGGCACCCTGGCGGGCGTGGTGTCCGTGCTGCTGCTGGCGATCGGGGTGTTCGGCCTGATCCAGCTCGGCGACGCCCAGCAGCGCCTGGACCTGATGTACAACAACAACCTGCGCACGGTGCAGAACGTCGACGAGGTGAGCTCGGACTACCGCGATGTCCGGTTCATGCTCCGTGACGTCGCCCTCGCGCAGACCCCGGCCGAGAGGGACGCCGCCGAGCAGACGCTGCGGACCGCCGTGGAGGGGCTCGACACGAGCTGGCAGACGTTCGCCGCCGGCGGCGGGCAGGGCGGCACGGCCGACCGGGAAGCGTTCGAGTCCTCCTGGAAGGCGTACCAGGAGCTGCTGACGTCGCAGCTGATCCCGCTGGCGAAGGCCGGCGACTATTCCGGCTTCAACAAGGCGACCAAGGGACAGGGCGCGCCGATCGCGGCCGCGATCGACACCGCGCTCAACAACCTGGTCGAGCTGGAGAACAAGGCCGCCCAGTCGACGCTCGCCGAGTCGAAGTCCGCGTACGACTCCTCGCGGGTGCTGTCGATCGCGCTGATCGTGGTGGCGCTGGTGCTGGCGTTCACGATCGTGCTGATGATCAGCCGGGCGATCTCCAGGCCGTTGCAGGAGACGGTCGCGGTCCTGTCCGCCATGGCCGACGGGCGCCTCGACCGGCGGGTCACGGTGGTGAGCCGCGACGAGGTCGGCCGGATGGGCACCGCCCTCAACAGCGCGCTGGACCGGCTCGCCGACACGGTGAGCACGGTCGTCGACTCCGCCACCCAGCTGACCAACGCGTCGAGCCAGATCAGCGGCGCCTCGCAGAGCCTGTCGCAGGCCGCGACCGAGCAGGCCGCCAGCGTGCAGGAGACGACCGCCAGCATCGAGCAGATGACCGCCGGCATCGCCCAGAACAGCGACAACGCCCGCACCACCGAGAGCATCGCGGCCAGCGCCGCGACCGAGGCCCAGGACGGCGGCGGCGCGGTGCAGAAGACGCTCGACGCGATGAAGCAGATCACGAGCAAGATCGGGATCATCGACGACATCGCCTTCCAGACCAACATGCTGGCCCTGAACGCGACCATCGAGGCGGCCCGGGCCGGGGAGCACGGCAAGGGCTTCGCCGTGGTGGCGACGGAGGTCGGCAAGCTCGCCGAGCGCAGCCAGATCGCGGCCCAGGAGATCAGCGAGCTGGCCGCGGGCAGCATGACGACCGCGGAGCACGCCGGCTCCCTCCTCGACAAGATCATCCCGAGCATCACCAGGACCTCGGACCTGGTCCAGGAGATCGCCGCCGCCAGCGGCGAGCAGTCCACCGGCGTGCACCAGATCAACATCGCGATGACCCAGATCGGCAAGGTCACCCAGCAGACCGCGTCGTCGAGCGAGGAGCTCGCGGCCACCGCCGAGGAGATGGCGGCGCAGACGCACCAGCTGCAGAACATGATGGCGTTCTTCACGACCGGCACGGGCGGCGGGCGCCGCGCCACGAACAGCGGCCGTTCGCCGCGGGAGACCGCGAAGCCGCAGGCGAAGAGCCTGAACTACGGCACCTCACAGTACTCGCCGCGGGCCGACCTCCCGGTCGCCGACATCGACGAGAGCAAGTTCGACCGCTTCTGACCGGGTCCGGCGGCCCGGCCTTCAGACGAGCAGCTGCTCGCGGCTCACGTTCTCCGCGACGAGGGGTCCGACGTCCAGGATCAGCGCCACCTCGCCGTTGCCGAGGATCGTCGAGCCGCTGATGCAGCGGGCCTCGCTGAACAGCACGCCCAGCGGTTTGATGACGGTCTGGAACTGCCCGAGCAGGGTGTCCACGACCAGCCCCGCCCGCTGCCCGGACTGCTCGATGACGACCACGTTCTGCCGCCGCGGCGGCTGCCCCGCGATGTCGAAGATCGTCCGGAGCCGGACGAAGGGCAGCACCTCACCCCGCAGGTACATGCAGTCGCGGCCGGAGGCGTTCGGCGGCAGCTCCACGCACTCGGTGACCCGGTCCAGCGGCACGATGAACGCGCTGGTCCCGACGCCGACCAGGAACCCGTCGATGATGGCGAGCGTCAGCGGCAGCCGGATCCGGAAGGTGGTGCCCGCCCCGGCGGCCGTGTCGACCTCGATGGTGCCGCGCAGCTCGGCGATGTTGCGGCGCACGACGTCCATCCCGACGCCGCGGCCCGACAGGTTCGACACCGTCTCCACGGTCGAGAAGCCGGGCTCGAAGATGAGGTCGAACACCTCGTGGTCGCTCATGACGGTGCCCGCCTGGACCATGCCCCGGTCGACGGCCTTGGCGAGGATGCGCTCGCGGTTGAGCCCACGGCCGTCGTCGGCGACCTCGATGACGATGGACCCGGCGTCGTGGAAGGCGTTGAGCCGCAGCTTCCCGCGCACCGGCTTGCCCTCGCGCTCCCGCTCGGCCCGGGGCTCGACGCCGTGGTCGAGGGCGTTGCGGACCAGGTGCAGCAGCGGGTCGCCGATCCGCTCGACGAGCGCCTTGTCCATCTCCGCCTCGCCGCCGGTGATGATCAGGTCGACGTCCTTGTCCAGGTCGACGCAGACGTCGCGGACGACCCGCTCGAAGCGGCGCAGCGTCGTGCCGATCGGCACCATCCGCAGCGACAGCGCGCTGTGCCGGACCTCCTCGACGAGCCGCATGACCTCGCCCTGTGCCTCCTCGAAGCCGTCGCCGTCGCGGCGGTGGATCCCCACGCTCGACTGGGCGATGACGAGCTCGCCGACGAGGTCGATGAGCTTGTCGAGGCGGTTGGCGTACACCCGGATGGTCTGGGTCTCCTGCGACCGGCTGTCGGCCGTCTTGCGCTGCTTGCCCAGCGCCGCCTCGACCACGGGCTTCGGCACGGCCTGCGTCTCGATCAGGATCTCGCCGAGCGGCGGCAGCGTGTCGCCGGACCGGTTGCGCTCCTGCTGGATCCGCAGCGCCCTGGCGATCTCCAGATCGGTGGCGGCGCCGCTGCGGACCAGCAGCTCACCGAGCCGGTCCTGGTCGGGCAGCTCCTCGATCACCGTGACGTAGTCGTCGGCGGGCACGATCGCGATCTGGCTGTCCTCGCGGACGAAGTCGAAGACCCCCTCGATCTCCGTCTTCGGCGCGCCGCTGACGAACTCGGCCTCGAAGCCGAGGTAGCAGGTCTCCGGGTCCATCAGGTCGGGCTCGGGCAGTGCGTCGGTCAGGGTCGTGACCCGGGTGACGGTGCCCATGCTGCCGAGGTAGCGCAGGAACGACAGGGGGTCCATGCCGTTGCGCAGGCTGTCGGGTCCGAACCACAGCGTGAGCCGCCACGTCCTGAGGCCGTCATTGCTCTGTTCGTCGGCGGCGGCGGGTGTACGAGCCGGCGCCTCCCCCTCGGTGAGGAACGGCTGGAGCGCGGCGAGCAGCCGGTCGCCGTCGACGGTCTCGGCCGGCGTCGCCTCGGTCCGGCCGGAGGCCACGCCCTCGACCATCGAGGAGACGTGGTCGCCGCACGGCAGCAGCGCGCTGACCAGCTCCGGGGTCACCGCCAGCTCGCCCTCGCGGAGCGAGTCCAGCACGGTCTCCACCACGTGCGTGAACGCCACCAGATGGGCCAGGCCGAACAGCCCCGCCGACCCTTTCAGGGTGTGCATCGTGCGGAAGAGGGCGTTGACGGTCTCCTCGGCGCTCGGGTCGTCCTCGAGGCCGAGCAGGCCCTCCTCGAAGTCCTGCAGCAGCTCCCGTGCCTCGGTGATGAAGGTGTCGAGGGCGTCGTTGAGGTCGTCGCTCACCATCGTGCTCCCGTCAGTCCAGCTCCGCGCTGAGGTGGGCGGTCTCGAACACCGACCGGACGGGGCCGCTCGGGTCGTGGAAGGTCAGGGTGGTGCCCCGCTGCTCCGCCTCCCGCCGGGCGGCGAGCAGGACCTGCAGGCCGGCGGTGTCCAGCTCGGTCACGCCCGAGAGGTCGAGCTCGGCCGGCGCGGGGCTCTCCGCGAGGAACGCCCGCACCCGGGTCTGCTGCTCGGCCGCCGCGACGATGGTCAGCTCACCGTCGAGCTCCAGGCGCCGGGCCGGCACGGTCACGGCATGACCAGCTTCGACACCGCCGCCAGCATCTGGTCCGGCTGGAACGGCTTGGTGACCCACGCCTTCGCCCCGGCCGCCTGCGCCTGCCGCTTCTTGTCCTCCTGCGACTCCGTCGTCAGCATGATGATCGGGGTGAACCGGTAGGACGGCAGCTTCTTGACCTCGCCGACGAGCGTGATGCCGTCCATGTTCGGCATGTTCACGTCCGAGATGATCAGGTGGATCCGCCGGCCGTCGAGCTGCTTCAGCGCGTCCTTGCCGTCGGTCGCGGCCACCACCTCGTAGCCCGCGCCGCGCAGCGCGATGGTGACGACCTGCCGTACCGACGCCGAGTCATCGACGATCAGAATGGTCTTCGACATCAGGTGTCCCCTCTAGAAGAACGTGATCTCTGATTCGGGCACCGCGGCGGTCTTGGCGCCGGTGAGGTGCGCCTCCCGCTCCTGGTGCATCGTGTACGTGGCGGCGAGCTCGTCGAGCAGCCGCTGGGCGTTCAGGGACCGGTCCTCGGCGACGACGACCGGCATCCGGTCGATGTTCTCCCGCAGGTGCTCCAGGACCTGGCCGATCCGGTCCTGGAACTGCAGGTTGACGATGGCGCCGGCGACCCCCGACCGGATCCCGACGGCGGCGCGCTCGAGCTGGTCGGAGGAGTCGCGCAGGCCGGCGAGCACGGCGCCGAGGTCGTCGAGGACCTCGCTCACCTCGCTGTTGGCCCGGGTGACCGCCACGCCCTCGCGCTCGGCGTCGCCCTCGGCCTTGCTCAGCGCGGAGGCGATCGCGCCGGCGATGCCCTCGACGCGGCGCGCCATCCGCTCGCTGGTCTGGAACGACCGCTCCGCCAGCTGGCGGACCTCCAGGGCGACGATGCCGAACCCGGCGCCGGCCTCGCCGGCCCGCGCGGCCTCGATCGACGCGTTGAGCGCCAGGAGGTTGGTCTGCGCCGCGATCTGCGCGACCTCGGCGGTCATCTGCTTCAGGTCGTCGTTGAGGCCGAGCAGCGCCTCGAGGTCCCGCAGCGCCTCACGTTTCGAGGTCAGGGCGGCGTCGAGGGTGTGCACGACGCTGCCGAGGCGCTGCCGGCCGCGCTCCAGCGCGCCGCCGCCGTGGCCGTCCTCCAGCGCGGCGCTCGACGAGGCGAGCACCGCGTCGAGGTTGTCGACGATCTGGCTGAACTCGGTGGTCACCGCGCCGATCGCGGTCTCCATCTGCGTCCGCGACGACTCGATCTGGCTCGACCACACGGGGGCGACCGCGCCGGCGAACTCGGAGACGCTGCGCGCGTAGTCGGCGGTCGCGGCGCGCGCCGCCGCCGCCTCCCGCCCGGCGCGGCCGGCGCGCAGCGTCCCGGCCTTGTAGCCGGCGGCCAGGCCGGCGGCGAGGGCGACGACGACGATCAGGAACTCAACCATGGGTACGGATCACCTCGGCGATGGCGGTCAGCGGCACTTCCCGGTCGACGGCGCCCAGCCGGACCGCTTCCTTCGGCATACCGTGCACGACACAGGTCGCCTCGTCCTGCGCGACGGTGAGCGCGCCGGCGGTCCGCATCTCCAGCAGCCCGCGGGCGCCGTCGTCGCCCATCCCGGTCATGATCACGCCGAGCGCGTGCCGGCCCGCGACCTTCGCGACGGACCGGAAGAGCACGTCGACGGAGGGCCGGTGCCGGTTGACCGGCGGGCCGTCGCTCACCTTGACCCGGAAGCGGGCGCCGTCGGAGAGGACCTGCATGTGCCGGCCGCCCGGCGCGACGAGGGCCAGCCCGTCGGCGACGAGGTCGCCGTCGGCGGCCTCGCGGACCTCGATCGCGGACAGCACGTCCATGCGCTCGGCGAACGCGGCGGTGAACTTCTCCGGCATGTGCTGCACGATCACGATGCCCGGGCTGTCGCGGGGCAGCGCCGTCAGCACGGTCTCGAGGGCCTGCGTGCCGCCGGTGGAGGTGCCGATGGCGATGATCCGGCCGGCCGACACCACGGGCGGAGCCGCCGCGGCCGGTCGCGGCACGGCAGCGGCGGGGGCCGTCCCGGCCCGGTTGAGGCGGGCGACCTTGCCGGCCGCCGCCGCCCGGACCGCCGCCACGATGTCGCCGCTGTCGTCGGCCATGAACTGCTTCAGGCCGGTGCTCGGCTTGGGCACGACGCCGGCCGCCCCGGCCGCCAGGGCGTCCATCGTGGCGCGGGCGCCGCGCTGGCTCAGCGTCGAGCAGATGATCACCGGCGTCGGCCGGGTCGCCATGATCTTCTTGAGGAACGTGATGCCGTCCATCCTGGGCATCTCGATGTCGAGCACGACGACGTCCGGCCAGGCGCGGTTCATCAGGTTCATGGCGAAGATCGGATCTGAGGCGCATCCGAGCACCTCGATGCCGGGGCTGTCCGCCAGCCGCTTGGACAGCACCTGGCGCACCACCGCGGAGTCGTCGACGATGACGACGCTGATCCCCTTACCGGTCATGACCCGCTCCCGCCGGCCGGCGCTCCTGATGCTGCACCCACACGTCGCCCGTGCCGAGGTCGAACACCAGCTGCCGGGACCCGGTGCCGCCCAGATGCTTCGCGGCCAGGTGGAAGCCGTGCTCGCGCAGCAGCAGCAGGCCGGTCTCGATGTTGTCCCGCGGGACGCGCGGCGCCGGGCCGGACGATCCGCCGGGGAACTGGTCGCCGCCGCCGAAGATCTTCGCCTGGTAGTCCGTGGGACGGGTGCCGTTGCGCCCGAGCTCGCGCAGGAACAGCTGGACCGCCTCGTCGGCGTAGCGACCGCTCAGCGTGGGGTGCTCCCCCGGCGGGGCGGCCCGGTGGGACAGCAGGTAGTGACACATCCCGCCGACCAGCAGCCGCGGATGCCACAGCGTGATGGCGACGCAGGAGCCGAGGACGGTGCGGATGCGGGTGCCGGCCCCGGCGAAGTGGAAGTCGCCCGGGTTGAGGAAGACCTCGGTCACGCTACCCACGGTCGTCTCCGAGGCGGTAGATCGACGGCTGGACCGCCCGCAGCCGCGACGGGATGCCGTTGAGCGTCTCGGACAGGCTGACGATGAGGTAGCCGCCCGGGTGCAGCATCTCCTGCAGCCGCCCGATCACCCGCGCCTTCGTCTCGGGCTCGAAGTAGATCATCACGTTGCGCAGCATGATCACGTCGAACCGGCCGAGGCGGGTCAGATCCTCCAGGAGGTTCGCGCCGAGGAACGTCGTGCGGGCCCGCAGCTCCCGGTCGACGGCCATCAGGCCCTCGTACTCGGCCCGCCCCTTGCGGCAGTACCGCCGCAGCATCACCTTCGGGATGCGCTCCGCGGCCGAGATCGGGTAGATGCCGGCCGCCGCGCCGGCCACGACCCGCGACGAGATGTCGGTGCCGACGATCTCCCACGGCCGGTCCGGCAGTGCCTCGGCGAGCACCATCGCCGCGCTGTACGCCTCCTCGCCGCTGGAGCTGGCTGCGCTCCACAGCCGGAACGGCCGGTGCACGCGCTGGGCGCGGTACGCCGGCGCGATGACCTCGCCGAGGAACTCGAAGTGCCGCGGCTCGCGGAAGAAGAACGTCTCGTTCGTGGTCAGCAGGTCGATCGCCTGCCGGGTCTCCGTGGCGTGCTGCGGGGACCGGATCAGCCGGAGGTACTCCGTGTAGCTGGACAGGCCGAGCTTGCGCAGGCGCTTGTCCAGCCGCCCCATCACCAGCGTCTCCTTGCCCGGCGCGAGCCGGATCCCGGTGCACTGGTGGAGGAACTCGCTGACGGCCTGGAACTCCGCGGCGCTGATCTCCGTGGGGCCGGCGAGTGACCGCGTCATGACGACCGGATCGCCCGGTCGGCGCCGCCGTTCCCTTCCGCTCCGGCCGGCAGCGCCGTCACGAGGTCCGCCATGTCGCTCAGCGACAGCACGTGGTCGATGTCGAGCACGATGATGAAGTCGTTGTCGCGCTTCGCCATGCCGCTGATGAAGTCGGCCCGGATGCCGGCGCCGAACGCCGGTGCCGGCTCGATGTCCTCCGCCGTGAAGGACTCGACCTTGCTGACCGCGTCGACGAGGACGCCGATGTCCTGGCCGTCGCGGCCGTCACCGGTGACGGTGCCCGCGCCGGTGTCGCCGGACCCGGGCATCCCGCGGATGTGCACGATGATGATGCTGGTGCGCCGGGCGATGCTCGTGGCGCCCTTGGCGAAGCGGATAGCGAGGTCGATGACCGGGACCGCCCGGCCGCGCAGGTTGATGACGCCGCGGACGAAGTCGGGCGTCATCGGCACGACCGTGAGATTCCGGTATTCCAGGATCTCGGTGATGTGGAAGATGTCCAGCGCGTAGGACTCGCCGTTCAACGTGAAGGTCAGGTATCGCTTCGCGTCGCCGGCGGTGCTGTCGCCGGGACCGCCGCCACGCGGCGCCGCCTCAACGCTCACTGGTCTCCCCTCCCGGGCGGACGGGCGCTCGGGACACGCCCACCAGGAGACCTATCGGCCCCGCCACCGGCGCCTGAAGAGGAACAGGGCACAAGATCAGACAAATCCTCCCCAGCGCGCGGCGGCCGGACAGCGCCGTCAAGGAACCGTGAAATGCTCGGCCCCGTGCGGACATGTACAGGCGACACGAACGCCGCATGACGGGAGCCACCCTTGGCACGAGCCCCTAGCGCCGCCCGCTTCGAAGCCCTGTACCGGTCCTGCTACCAGGACCTGCTCGGCTACGCGCTGCGGCGCGTCGACCGGCCGGAGTCGGCCGCCGACGTGGTCGCCGACACGTTCCTGACCGCCTGGCGCCGCATCGACGAGATCCCCGACGAGCAGGCCAGACCCTGGCTGTTCGGGGTCGCCCGCAACGTCATGGCCAACCACCAGCGCGCCGACCGGCGCCGCGCCGACCTCGGGGCGCGGCTGCGGCAGGAGCTCGCCGGTGCCACCACGATCGAGCCTTCGGTGCCGCCGGAGATCGCGCACGCGTTCCGCGCGCTGCCCGAGGGCGACCGGGAGGTGCTGCGGCTGGTGGCCTGGGAAGGGCTGAGCGCCGACGAGCTCGCCGTCGCGTTCGGCTGCACGGTCAACGCCGCCCGGATCCGCCTGCACCGGGCGCGCCGCCGCTTCGCGGAGGCGCTGCGCACACCCACCTTCACCAGCCGTGAGAGGAGCCACCGTGACTGACGTCGACGAGGAGCAGGATCACCTGATCCGGCTGCTCTCCCCCACCGTGCACGTCCCGGAGCCCGCCCGGGCGGCCGGCGAGGACCTGCTGCACGCCATCCTGGACACCGGCGCGCCGGCGACGAACTGGCGGCGCCGCCTGCTCGTCGGGGTGCCGGTCGCGGCCGGGCTCACCGTCGCGGCGCTCGTCGCCGGGTCGCTGCTCACCGCGCCGAAGCCGGCCAACGCGGCGCTCACCTTCACCGAGGGCGACGGGTTCCTGACCGTCACGATCAAGGATCCCGCCGCCGACCCCCAGCGGTACCGTGACGAGCTCGCGCGGCGCGGGCTCAACATCAAGATCGAGCTGGTGCCGGCGAACCCCGAGAACGTCGGCAAGGTGGTGTTCGAGGAGTCGGGCGCCCCGGGGCTGGAGCCGATCGAGGATCCGGGCCGGTGCACCGCCAACGGGTCGTGCCAGGTCGGGTTCAAGGTGCCGCTGAACTTCTCGTCCTACGCGGTCGTGGCGTTCGGCCGGACCCCGCTGCCCGGCGAGTTCATCGAGGGCGGCTCCACGGAGGAGAACGCCGTCGGCGGGTCCCTGATCGGCAAGCGGGTCTCCGAGGCGCGCCAGATCCTCGCCGCGAACGGCATGACGGCCGAGTACCGCGTCGGCCCGAAGTCCATGGCCGCCCCGGCCGATCAGGTGCCCGGCGACTGGATCGTGTTCGACACCGCGCCGATCCCCGGGAACATCATCGTGCTGTGGTCGTCGGCGGACGGCAAGCCGCCGGCCCCGACCGGCGACGACACCCCGCGCCCGCCCGCGTCGACCAGGCCCGGCGCACCCGCGTCGACCAGGCCCGGCGCATCGGCCAGCGTGGGCCCGGGCGCCTCCTCGATGCCCGTGACCAGCTCCAAGGCCGGCTGACCGACAGGCGGGTCATCGCCCGGGCGGCGGGATCTCCCCCGACCCCCGGGCGATGTACCGCGTCGGCAGCGTCACCGCCGCCGCGGGTCCGGTGCCGCCGTCGAGCCGGGACAGCAGGAGCAACGCCGCCCGCCGCCCCAGCTCCGCCGGGTCCTGCGCGATCACCGACACCGGCGGGTCGAGCATGTCGGCGAGGGGGAAGTCGTCGAAGCCGACGTGCGCGACGGTGCGGTGCAGCCCCAGCTCCACCAGGGCCCGCCGGGCGCCGACGGTCAGCCAGTTCTGCGCGGTCACCAGCGCGGTGGGCGCGGGCGCGGCGGCGAACATCTCCGTCACCGCCTGCCGGGCCGCCTCCGCGGTGTGCACGTCCCGGCGCACCCACGCGGGCCGGGTCGCCCCCGCCGCCTGGACGAACCCCGCGTGCCGCTCGCGGGCCGTCCACAGCGACGAGTGGTCGGCGACGAACCCGATGTCGCGGTGCCCCAGGTCGTGCAGCGCCCGCACGGCCCCCGCGACGCCGCCGCGGTTGTCGGCGGTGACGGTGTCCAGGCCGGGCACCGGTGAGGCGCGGTCGACGCAGACGATCGGTGTGCCGTCGCGGTGCGCGGCCGCCAGCTCCCCGTCGGACGCGCCGGTCGGCACCACGATGAGCCCGTCGACGCGCCTGGTGCGCAGCACCCCGAGCAGCTCCCGCTCCCGGTCGGGCTCCTCGTCGCTGCTGCCGGCGAGGACCAGCAGCCCGCGCTGCACGCCGACGTCCTCGACGGCCCGGTGCAGCGCGGAGGAGAACGGGTTGGCCACGTCCTGCAGCACGAGCCCGATCGTGTTGGTGCGCCGGTCGGCGCGGCGCAGGCTGGTGGCGGCGGTGTCCTTGCGGTAGCCGAGCTGCCGCGCGGCGTCCAGGACCCGGCCGGTGAGGTGCGGGTCGACCGGCACGCCGTTGATGACCCGGGAGACCGTCGCCAGCCCGACGCCCGCGAGCGCCGCGACGTCCTTCATCGTGGCCCGCCCACGGTCACTCATGCATGGACATCATTCTATAAGAAGCGCACACTGTCGAACACTCGTCAGGAAACGTTTCCTCAACCCTACCGGTCACCCCGCCGAAGGGACCACCGCCATGCGTACCGTTCGGTTCCTGCTCGTCGCCGCCCTCGTCGCCGGCGCCCTGTCCGCCGCCGCTCCGGCCGCCGCGGGCTGGCTCTTCGAGTGCCCCGACTTCTTCGCGCTGCCCGTCGACGGGAACGCGGCGAACGTCCGCTGGGTGATGACCGACGCCTCCGGCGAGTACGTCACCGGCACGTTCGACGGCGCCGTGTTCACCCCCGACTGGACCGCGCCGCAGCGCATGGACCAGGGCCGCAACAGCTTCGACGGCACGTTCTACGCGGGCCTCATGTTCAGCAACATGCCCGACGGCCGGACCGTGCAGATGGCCTGGCAGCCCGGCAACCGCGGCGGCACCTGGACCGGCAGCGCGTCGTTCCCCGCCCAGCTGGGGCTGATCAGCACGCCCGCCGGGCCGCGCGTCACCCGGTTCCCCGTCGCCGAGATCGCCTCCCTGTGCCAGGGCACCACGACCTGGTCGAACCGCACGATCACCACCGACCCGGCCACGGACCCGTTCGCCGGCATCACCGCCGACACCTACGAGATCCTCGCCGAGTTCGACGCCGGCACCGCCACCGCCACCCAGTTCGGGTTTCAGCTGCACCGCCGCGCGGACGGCGGCCACGACCGGGCCGTGGTCTACGACCGGGCCGCGCAGACGCTGTACGGGGCGCCGCTGGCACCCCTGAACGGGCGGGTCAAGGTGCGGCTGCTCGTGGACCGCGGCCAGCTGGAGGTGTTCGGCAACGACGGCCGGCTCTCCTTCACCGACAACGTGAACTTCAACTCCGCGGCGGGCAGCCAGGGCATCCGGCTGTTCGCCACCGGCGGCTCCGTGCGGCTGGTCTCCGCCGAGCTCCACCGGCTGGGCTCCGCGTGGGGGCAGGGCCAGTCCACATTGGAGTCGAACCTCGCCGGTCCGTGGCGCGCCGCGGGCGGATCCTGGGGCGACGCCGCGACCGGCAAGCGCGGCACCGCGAGCGGTGACGCGTTCTACCTGAGCAACACGACCGCCGCCGACTTCACCTACGAGGGCGACGTCACGATCGTCAACGGCACCGCCGCCGCCCTCACCTTCCGGGCCAACGCCGACGCCACCCAGCACTACACCGCGAACATCGACGCGTCCGGGGTGGTGAAGCTGTGGCGACCCGGCCGCGACATCGCCACCTACCCGACGGCGATCGTCCCGGGCCGCACCTACCACCTGAAGGTCGTCGCCGCCGGCGCGAGCATCAAGGTGTACCTGGGCGGCGGCACCATGCCGGTCATCGACGCCACCGACACCGCCTACAGCAGCGGCTACCTGGGCGCCAACGTCTACGACGGCACGGGGGTGGTGCAGCGCCTCACCCGCGGTTAGGCCGCGGCCACCAGCGCGGGAACCGGACCGGGACACGGCCTTCTGTACCGCAGCGCCGACACCACCGTCGACGTGACCCGGTCCGGTTCCGGCATGCCGTCGACCGACAGCAGGATGCCGCGGTAGCGGTACCAGTGCAGGATCGGCTCCGTCACCCGGTGGTACAGGGCGAGGCGGCGGCGGATGACGGGCTCGGTGTCGTCGGTGCGGTGCTCGATCGCGGAGCGGGCCAGCAGGCGGCGGACCACCTCGTCGTCGTCGATGCGCAGGTGCAGCGCGACGTGCGCGGTCGCGTCGAGCGACACGGCGATCCGGTATGCGGCCCACGCCTGCGCGGGCGTGCGCGGGTAGCCGTCGAGCACGTAACCGCCGCCGTCGGCCGTCGCGTCGGCGAGGGACCTGCGGACCAGGTCCTGCATGACGCCGTCCGGCACCAGATCACCGCGGTCCAGGTGTTCCTGCACGGCGCGGCCCATGCTCGTGCCGCGCGCGACGTGGCGGCGCAGCAGGTCGCCGGTCGCGAGGTGCGGCACGCCGAAGTGGGCTGCGATCCGGGCTCCCTGCGTGCCCTTGCCGGCTCCTGGTGGCGCGATCATCAGTACCCGCATGGTCTCTCCCATCGCTGGTGCGTGGCTACCCGATGAATCCTGCGGCGGCCCCGGCACCGCGGCATGGGTCAGATGACTGCTTCCCTGGCTACCGTTGGGGGCGGGGGATGACCGTGACGCTTCCAGCGGAGCAGGGTGAACTGCGCGGCCGGGCACCCGAGCTGCGGGCGATCGACGCCGTGCTCGCCGGCGCCGACCCGCCCGGCCCGAGCCTGCTGCTGCGCGGCGACCCGGGCACCGGCAAGACCGCGCTGCTCGACGCCGCCGCCGCGCGGGCCGACGCGGCCGGGATGCGGGTGCTGCGGGCGGCGGGCGCGCCGTTCGAGTCCGGGATTCGTTTCTCGACGCTGCACCAGCTGCTGTACGCCACCCGGGACTCCGCCGGGCAGCTCCCCGGCGACCAGCGCGACGCCCTCGCCCACGTGCTCGGCCGCGCCGGCGCCCGCGAGGCCGAGCCGCTGGTGCTGTCCACGGCGGTGCTCGCGCTCGTCGCCGAGGTCGCGGCGGGGCGCCCGCTGCTGCTGGTCGTCGACGACGTCCAGTGGATCGACGCGGCGAGCGCGACCGTCCTCGGGTTCCTCGCGCGGCGCGTCGCCGGCACCCACGCGCGGTTCCTCGCCGCCGTCCGGTCGGGCGCGGGTGGCGTCTTCGACGAGACGCGGCTGCCGGAGCGGACCGTCGGCCCGCTGTCGGCGCGGGCCGCGGCGGCGCTGCTGGACGCCCACCACCCCGGCCTGCCCGGCGTCGTGCGGCGGCGGCTGCTCGACGACGCCGCCGGCAACCCGCTCGCGCTGCTGGAGCTGCCGGCGGCGCTCACCCCCCGGGAGCGGTCGGGTCAGGCCGCGCTGCCCGCGTTCCTGCCGCTCAGCGACCGCCTCGAGGCGGCGTTCGCCGCCGGGCTCGCCGGGCTGCCGGAGCCGACCCGGGCCGTGCTCCTGCTGGCCGCGCTCGACCCCGACGCCGACGTCGCCATGGTGCGGGCCGCCGCCCGCCCGCACGCCGACCTCCGCGACCTGTCCCCGGCGAAGCGGGCCGGGCTGATCCGCGTGGTCGAGGGCGGCCGCCTGGAGTTCCGCCACCCGCTGATCCGCGCCGCGGTCGCCCAGCTCGCCACCGCCGACGAGCGGCGGCACGCGCACCTCGCCCTCGCCCGGACCCTCGGGCCCGCCGTCGCGGCGACGCCGGCAGGGTGCCGCGGGACCGCACCGGAGCGCCGCGCCCGCCACCTCGCCGACGCCGCGACCGGACCCGACGAGGTCGTCGCCCGCGCGCTGGACGAGGTCGCGCAGGCCGCCTGGACCGGTGGCCGCGGCGGCCGGCCCCGCGGCGGCGCCGCCGGCGCGGTCAGCGCGCTCGTGCGCGCCAGCGAGCTCAGCGACCGGCCGGGGCAGCGGTCCCGGCGGCTCGTCGAGGCGGCGTTCCTCGCCAACGTCACCGGCCAGCTCGACCGGGTACCGCAGCTGCTCAACGACGCCGGGCAGACCCCCCACACCGCCACCGGTCTCGTGTTCGCCGCCACCGCGCACCTGCTGACCAACGGCAGCGGCGACGTCGACGCGGCCCACCGCCTCCTCGCCCGGGCGCTCGACGACCTCGACGGCACGCCGGGCGACGGCTGGGACGCCTACGGCGTGCTCTACGCGCTGCTGTTCGTGTGTGTCTACAGTGGACGTCCCGGGCCGTGGGAGCTGCTGCGGGCGGCGCTGACCAGGTTCGACCCGGGGGCCGTCACCGCGCTGCAGCTGTGCTACGACGCGTACGCCGACCCGGTCGGCACCGCCGACCCGCTGCGGCACCGGCTCTCCACCGCGTTCGAGGACCTGTCCAGCGACCCGGCGCCGTGGCAGTTCATCCCGCTCGCGTACGCCGCCGTCGAGCTCGACGCGCTCTCCGCCTACCGGCACCTGTGCCACCGCGTCATCGACCGGGAACGCGACGGCGGCATCGTCACCGTGGTCATCGCCGGGCTGCTGATGCTCAGCGTCGACTCGATCGCGCACGGGCAGTGGGACGAGGCCGAGCGGCTGGCGGAGGAGGCCCTCGAGATCGCCCGCGCCGACGGCTACCACCTGCTCGAAGGGCAGCTGCGGTGCCGGCTGGCGCTGATCGGGGCGTACCGCGGCGACACCGCCCGCACGCGGATGCTGACCGACGAGGTGGCCCGCTGGGCGGCGCCGCGCGGCGTCGGGCTGACGCAGGCCCTCGCGTGGCAGGCCCGCGCCGTCGCCGCGCTCGGCCGGCGCGACTACGAGGACGCCTACGTGCAGGCGGCCCGGATCGACGGGGCCGGCCACCCGAGCCTCGGCGTGCCCGGCCGGTGGATGGTCCTCGACACCGTCGAGGCGGCCGTCCACATCGGACACCTCGACGAGGCGCGGGCGCACGTCGACGCCGCGCGGCAGGCCGGGCTCGCCGCTGTGTCGTCCCGCACCGCGCTGCTCACCGCCGGCGCCGCCGCGATCGCCGCCCCCGACGACGACGCCGAGCGGCTCTACGCGGCCGCGCTCGCGCTCCCGTGCGCCGACCGGTGGCCGTTCGAGCAGGCGCGGATCCGGCTCGCGTACGGCGAATGGCTGCGGCGCACCCGCGACACCACCAGCGCCCGGCTGCAGCTGCGGGACGCCCTGGAGAGCCTGGACCGGCTCGGTGCCCAGCCGTGGGCGGACCGGGCCCGCAACGAGCTGCGCGCCGCGGGCGTGGCCACCGTCGGGTCCGGACCGGCGGCGCTGACCCCGCAGGAGCGGCAGATCGCCACGCTCGCCGCGACAGGGCTGACCAACAAGCAGATCGGCGAGCGGCTGTTCCTGTCGCACCGCACGGTCGGCGCCCACCTGCACCGGGCCTTCCCGAAGCTCGGCATCACCTCGCGCGCCGCCCTCGCCGGCGCCCTCGATTCGCGGGCCGGAACCTCCGCTCCGGCGCGCTGAATCGCGCCGCTCCGGGCCGCCGCGCTCACGCGACCGGGTAGGACCCGCGGCGCCCGGTCCGCCGGCCAGAGCATCCGGCCGCCGTACAACCGGGGCGGGGGTGCAGGCGGAACTCTACGGCCGCGACGTCGCCGCCACCGCCGCGCAGCGCCCAGAAGAGCTCGGCGTCGCTGTCCGCGGTGGCCTTCGCCGGTACACCGGCGGCATCGACGACGTCGAAGGCGGTGACGCTGTCGGCGGCCCATCCGAACGCACGGCCGAACCGGCTCCTCCCGCCGCCGAGCGTGTACCCGGTGACGCCGACGACCGGTGAGCTGCCGGCCAGGCCGGTGAGCCCGCGCGGGCCGGCGGCCGCCTGGACCGCGCCCCAGGTCGCGCCCGCGCCGACCCGTGCGGTGTCGTCGCAGCACCCGCTCGCCCGCCGCGACGCCCTGTCCGTGGAGGACCTCGCCGGCGTGCCGATCCTCCAGCTGCCGGCGACCCTGCCGGCGTCGACCCTGCGCGACCGTAACCCCGGCAGCACCCCGGCGGGCCGCCCGATCCCGCCGGGCCCGCCGGCCGGCGGGCTACTGCGCCGCGCGCAGGACGGCGACCAGGAAGTCGGAGGCCGGGGTGAAGGGGCGGAGGTCCCACGTGGCCAGCAGCAGATCCGGGGCCAGGCCGGCGGCGTCGGCGTCGGCGAGGAACTCGTCGAACTCGTAGCCGCGGCCGGCGCCGAAGCCGATGACGACCCGGCCGGCGCCCCGCAGGTGGGCCCGCATCCGGCTCAGGATCTCGCGGCGGGTGTCCCGCGCGACGAACGTCATCACGTTGCCGGCGCAGACGATGGCGTCGAAGCCGTCGGGGACCTCGTTGGCCGGCAGGTCGAGCTCCGACAGGTCGCCGACGAGCCAGGTCGCGGACGGGTAGGAGTCCCGGGCGGCCGCGACCAGCACCGGGTCGAGGTCGACGCCGATCACGTCGTGGCCCATCCGGGCGAGGTGGCCACCCACCCGGCCCTGACCGCAGCCCGCGTCGAGGATCCGGGCGCAGCGGGGCAGCATCGCGTCGACGAGGCGGGCCTCGCCGACGAGGTCGGCGCCCGCCTCGGCCATCGACCGGAACCGCTCGATGTAGCGTTGCGAGTGCTCCGGGTCGGCCTCGATGAGCTCCCGCCAGGCGTTGCGGTCCGACATCCGCTGTTCCCTTCACTTTCGAAAAACCGAACCGGCGACGCGGCGCCGACGGTTCGGCATGATGAGCCGGTGTCAGCGTCTCATCCGCGCGCCCTGGCGCCGATCGTGTTCGCCTACGCCACCTTCGTCCTCGCCGGCCTGAGCGCCGGGGTCGGCGGTGTGCTGCTGCCCGCGCAGCTGCTGGACTACCACCTCGACAAGGCGACGATAGGCGTCACGTTCTTCGCGTTCTCGGCCGGGTTCCTGCTCGCCGGGGCGACCGCGGGGGCGCTCATCCACCGGCTCGGGACCAGGGCGGCGCTGACCGCGGGCGGCGCCGCGTTCATCGCCGCGGGGCTCTGCACGGCGACCCGCCCGGCGTTCGCGGTGCTCGTCGGGGTGCAGGTCGTCGCCGGGTACGGCACCGGCGTCCTCGAGTCGGTGCTCAACGCGTACCTCGCCGCCCTGCCCGGCTCCACCACGCTGCTCAACTGGCTGCACGCGTTCTTCGGCGTCGGGGCGCTGATCGGCCCGCCCCTCGCGACCTGGATGCTGGGCTTCACCGCGTGGACCTCGGTGTGGCTGGTCCTGGCCCTGGCGTGCGTGCCGCTCGTCGCAGGCTTCCAGCTCACGCTGCGCACCACCGCCCCAGCCGACATTCCAGACCCGCCGCCCGCCCGGGGTCTGGTCCGCGCGGCCGGCCGGCGGCCGGCGGTGCTGCTCGGCGCGCTGTTCCTCGCGGTGTACGTGGGGCTGGAGATCAGCGTCGGCAACTGGGGCTTCAGCTACCTCGTCGCCGAACGCGGCCAGGGCGACCTCCTCGCCGGCTACACGGTCAGCGGCTACTGGCTCGGCCTGACCCTCGGCCGCTTCGTGCTCAGCCCGGCCGCGGCCCGCCTCGGCTGGACCGCGAACCGGCTGATGACCGCGTGCCTGATCGGCGTCACCCTGGCGGCGGCGCTGCTGTGGCTCGTGCCCGCGACGGCCGTGGCGGCCTTGGCGCTCCTCGGCTTCTGGCTGGGGCCCGTCTTCCCCACCACGATGGCGATCGCGCCCGCCCTCGCCCCGGGCGACCTCGCCCCCACCGCGATCGGCCTGCTCAACGGCGTGTCGGTGCTCGGCGGCGCGCTCTTCCCCTTCCTGGCCGGCGCCATCGCGGACCGGTCCGGGCTGTGGACCCTCGCCCCGTTCGCGCTCGCGCTGGCCGTCGCGGAGCTGCTCATCTGGTGGCCCACCGTCCGGCACATGACCACCGCGGCTCCTGTACAACCGGCGCAGGATTTGAACGCTGCTACGTAATTACGTAGAATCGTACTCGTGGCGTCGTTGGAGGAGCGGGTGGCCGCGCTCGAGGCCCGGGTGTTCGGCGAGCCGTCCCAGGTGGGCGGGTCGGCGTTCTGGGCGCTGGAGCGGCTGCGGGAGCTGGCGCCGGACGAGGGTGCGGTGCTCTTCACCGGCACCGTCGACCTGCCGACCGGCGAGCACTACGACTGGCAGCTCGGCACGCCGGTCGGGCAGCTGCTGGACGAGGACTGGCAGGAGTTCGCGGCGGCGCTGGCGGCGCTCGCGCACCCGATGCGGCTGCGGCTGCTGCGGGAGATCCTCGGCGGCGTGCGGGCGAGCACCGACCTCGCCGCCACGGAGGGCCTCGGCACCAGCGGCCAGCTCTACCACCACCTGCGCCAGCTGACCGCCGCCGGCTGGCTGCGGCCCGCCGGCCGCGGGCACTACAGCGTGCCGCCCGAGCGGGTCGTGCCGCTGCTGACCATCCTGGCGGCCGCGCGCCGCTGAAGAAGTCTGTGCCGGAAGGAGCCGGACCATGCCGCACCGTGTCGTCGTGACCGTCGCCACCGCCCTGCTCACCGGGGTGCTCGCCGCGCTCCTGGCCGCGCCCCGGCCACCGCACCCGGGCCGGACCACCACCGGGGACGCCGCCCTCGCCGCCGACCTCAGAGCGGCCGCCGGTGACCCCGACGGCTACCGCGGGCTCGCCGTCGCGCTGATCGGGCCGGGCGGGGTCCGGACGGCGGGCATCGGCGACCGCGGCGACGGGACGCCGGTCACCGCGGACACACCGTTCGAGATCGGCTCCCTCGTCAAGACGTTCACCGGCATGCTGCTCGCGGACTCCGGTGTCGAGCCGGACGAGCGGCTGCGGGCGCTCGTGCCGTCGATCGACGGCCCCACCGGCGACGTGACCGTCGCGGAGCTCGCCAGCCACCGGGCCGGGCTGCGCAGCGTGCCGATCGGGTCGGCGGGACAGGCCGCCCGCCTGTGGTCCGCCAGGGTGAGCGGCACCGACCCGTACCGGCGACAACACCGCGAATGGCTGCTGCACACCGCCGCGGAGCAGCGCCCCGGCGACACGGGCACCGTGCACTACTCCAACTTCGGGGTCGCCGTCCTCGGCCAGGCGCTCGCCGAGCGGGCCGGCGTGCCCTATCAGGACCTGCTGCGCCGCCGGCTGCTCGACCCGCTCGGGATGGCGGCGACGACGGTCAACCCCGACGGCACCGCGCTGCCGGCCGGGCGCGCGACCGGCGCGACGGCGGCCGGGCGGGGGGTGGATCCGTGGCGGGGCGAGGGCTGGGCGCCGGCCGGCATCGGCGTCTGGTCGACCGCCGCCGACCTCGCCCGGCTGGTGACCGCCGTGCAGGCCGGCACCGCGCCCGGCATCGACGCGCTGACCCCGCGGTTCGACACGGGCGATGGCGGCGAGCGGATCGGCTACGGATGGTTCACCACCCGCTACGGCAACACCGCACTGACGTGGCACAACGGGGGCACCGGCGGGTTCCGCTCGTTCCTGGCCGTGGACCGCGCCACCGGCCGCGGCGTCGTCGTGCTCGGCAACACCGACCGCGACGTCGACCCCATCGGGCGGCGCCTGCTCGGCGTCACCCCGTCCGGCGCCACCGGCCCGGAGCGGACGCCGCTCGCGGTGCTGCTCGCCGTGGGCCTGAGCTTCCTCGGCGCGGCCGGCCTGCTCATCACGGCCAGAAGCCGCACCGACCGAGTCAGGCTCGCCACGTCGATGGCGTGGGCGGTGGTGATGCCGCTGCTCGCGCACCGGGCCGGCGACTGGCTGGCGGTCCCCGGCCTCGTCTGGGCGCTCGGCGTGGCCGCGTCCGCCGCCGTGCTCTGTGTGGCCGTCCCCCGCTGGCGCGACCTGCCGCTCGTCGCGGGCCGCCCGTGGTGGCGCTGGACCGCCGCCGCCTTCTCCGGGGCCGCGGCGGTCGCCGCGGTGCTGCTGGTGATGTGACGCGACCGCACCACCACGTCCGGGACCGCGCCGGCGTGCGCCAGCCCAGACGACTCGCGCCGCAACTGACGACCCCGTTCCCGCCCGCCTCCAGCGCCGCATCCGCTGGCCGCCGCCCCTGCCCGCCTCCAGCGGCGCCCTGCCCCGTCGCCCCCGTGATCCAGGGCCGGTTCCGGCCGCGCGGACAGCCACACCCCATCCTTCGATCACGACAACCAGCACCACACCGCCACGGCACCCCGACCCCCAACCCCGTCGTCCCGTGATCCAAGGCCGGATCCGGCCGCGCGGACAGCCACACCCAACCTTCGATCACGACAACCAGCGCCACACCGCCGCGGCGCCCCGACCTCCAGCCCCACCCACCCCATGATCCAACGCCGGATCCGGCCGCGCGGACAGCCAGACCCGTCCTTCGACGACGAGCACCGCACCGTCGTGGCGGGTGCAGGTGACGTGACCTGACCGTGCCGCCACGTTGCCAGGCGCGGCGGCACGGCTTCGGCCGGTGGAGCCCTTACGCCGCCACGCGTCGGGTCCACTGCTGGTTGGTGCCCGATCCGCAGGTCCACTGGATGCCGCCGGCACCGTCGGACGTCGAGGCGCCGTTGATGTCCAGGCACTTGCCGCTGTGCCGCGCGACGAACCGGACGTAGCCGCCGCCCGCGTCCTGGACCTGCCACTGCTGGTTGGTGCCGCCGCCGCAGGTGTACTGCACGACGGTCGCACCGTCGGACGTCGAGGCGCTGGTGACGTCCAGGCACTTGCCGCTGTGCCGCGCGACGAGCCGCACGTAGCCGGTGCCCAGGTCCTGCACGGTGAAGCGCTGGTTCAGGCCGTTTCCGCAGGTGTACTGGAGGGTCCGGGCGCTGTCCGCGGCGGAGCCGGAGGCCACGTCGAGGCACTTGCCGCTGTGCCGGGCGACCAGCTGCTCGGCGGGCCCGGCGGCGCCCTGCACCACCCCGGTCGCGGTGTCGATGCTGACCGCCGGGGACCAGCTCAGCGACAGGCTGGTGCTCGTCGGGAACTGCAGCGGCAGCCACACGTACTGCGAGTCGTTGACCCGCCCGCTCCACGCCCCGGCCCAGCGGTCGCCGAGGTACAGGTAGGACGTGGTCGTGCTGCCCTGCACCGGCAGGACGTACGCGGTCTGCGAGCCGAACGCCGTGTTGTCGCCGGCGTTCTGCAACGCGGTCCACGTCCCCGCGACCGAGGTGGCGGTCGCGTACTTCTGCTGGTTCGGCGCCCAGCCGGTCGCGCCGGAGGTGAGCAGGAAGTAGACGCCGTTGCGCTTGAACATCGCGGGCGCCTCGCGCCACGAGCCCTGCCACAGCCGGTGCAGCAGGGTGCCGACCCCGAGGTAGTCGGCGGTCAGCCGGTACACGTGCAGGTCGGCATTCTCGTTCGCCGCCGAGATCATGTACGCGGTGCCGTCGTCGTCGCGGAACAGGGTGATGTCCCGCGACATGTGCCCGAGCGGGCGGAAGCTGCCCCGGTACGTGTACGCGCCGTCCACGGTGGACGACGTGGCGACGGCGGCACGGGCCTCCGAGTAGTCGGTGGCGCTCTCCTTGTGCATCCACATCACGAACTGCCCGGTCGAGCTGTTGTAGATCACCTTGGGGCGTTCGATGTTGGCCGACGCCAGCTCCGCGTGCGACGACTGGGTCAGCACGTTGTTGCGGAACTCCCAGGTCCGCAGGTCGGTGGACCGGTAGACGGAGACGCTGCGGAAGGTGTTGTCGGTGTTGCGGTTCTCGCCGAACCAGTAGTAGTACTGGCCGACCTTGAGCACACCGCCGCCGTGCGCGTGCACGACGTTGCCGGCGGTGTCGCGGAACTGGCCGCCGCTGGCGACGGTCACGGTGGCGGCCCGCGCGGGCGTCGCCACGCACAGGAGCGCGAGCACGGCAAGCACGAGAAGTCGTCTCATCGGGAGATCGCCGTCCCGTGCCGGCAGCCGGAGCAGCCGACGGCGCTGAGGCCGGTCCACGTGTTGAGGTCGGTGCTGGTCGCCGTCCAGATGCCGCCGTTGGTGTACTTGTCGACGTAGATCCGCCAGGAGCCGTTGTCCAGGCGCACCAGCGACGGGCCCTCGTAGCCAGAGCTCCACAGGTTGCCCTTGTTGACCCACCCCTCGGTGAGGTTCTTCGTCGTAATCCAGTGCTCGATGTATTTCGTGGTCTCGTTCTTCGTGAACGCGTGCCATGTGCTGCCGGACTTCACGACGAACGTGTCGATGTGGTTGGTGCCGAGGCCCCACATCTGCGCCGGCCCGCTCCAGGACGTGAGCGCCGTGTTCTGCGCGGTGTACACGTACGGGCGGAAACACGCCGAGCAGGTGGTGGCGGCGACGCTGGCGATGATCCGCACCGTGCTGCCCTCGGCGTAGAACTCGGGCGCCCAGGTGAACTTCGTGTCGGCGATGCCGGAGTTGACGGTGGCGACGTTCGTCCACGTCGTGAGGTTGGTGCTGCTGGCGATGGCGAAGTACGTGGAGTTCGTGGTCCACGACTGGACGGTGTAGGCGATGTAGTACTTCCCGTTGTACTTCAGGATGCCCGGGTCGCGCAGGACGCCGGTCGGGCCGCGGAAGTTGGTGTCCGACAGCACGCTGTAGCTGGTGCCGCCGTTGGTGGACTGGTAGAGCCACAGCTCCTCGTCGGCGGCGGCGTCGCCCTTGAACGTCGCGTAGACGAGCGTGGTGGCCGCGGCCGCGGGAGCCGGCGCCACCAGCACCCCGGCGAGCAGCGCGATGCCGGCGGTAAACCAGCGGATGATGGATTGCATCGTCAGCCTCCCAGGGTCCAGCGCTGGTTGGCGCCGTTGTTGCAGCTGTAGATGGTCACCTGGGTGCCGTCCGCGCTGTTGGACGCCGGGACGTCGAGGCAGGTGCCGGACTTGCCGTTGCGCAGCTGGTCGCCGACGAGGATCCACTGCTGGTTCGCCGCGCCGCTGCACGCATACGTGATGATCCGGGTGCCGTCGGCGGTCGCCCCGCCCGTCGCGTCGGCGCAGCGACCGCCGGACTTCAGCGCCCCGCCGTCAAGGGTCCAGCTCTGGCTGGCACTGCCCGTACAGGTGGCGATGACGACCTTCGGGCTGGCCGTGCCGTTCGCGGCGGTGTCCAGGCACTTCCCGGCGAGCCCGCGGAGGGTGCCGGTCCGTGCCGCGCTCACGCCCCAGCTGGCCAGCAGCAGGTGCCGGCCGGAGGAGTTGGTGTTGAGCAGCGTCGTGTTCGGGTAGGTGCCGACCAGCGTCTCCATCGAGTAGTGGTCGCCGTTGCGCAGGCCGGGCCAGTAGACGGTGCCCATCGCGTTCTCCCGCGCGAAGTCCGACGACGCCTGCAGGTAGGTGACGAACGGGTTGGTGCTGCCGACCGCGTGATAATTGGTGCCGTCGGTCATCGGCGCGCCCCACTCGTCGAGGATGGTGCGGCTCGCGTAGGCGCCGACCTCGTTGGCGAGCTGCGCCTTGAACTGGGCGTAGGTGGTGTTGCTGGAGAAGAACTTGTAGAGGTGGACCGACAGCAGCGTGCCGGTGAAGCGGCCGTCGGCGCCGAGCTGCTTGACGTCCTGGTTGTAGCCGGTGCCCGACAGGATCACCCGCCCCCTGGGCACGGAGGCGTAGTTGGCCAGCCACGTGGCGCAGATGGCGCTCCAGTCGGTGAAGCTGTAGCCGTGCGGCTCGTTCATCGGCTCGAAGTAGACGCGGGTGTTGCCGGCGTACTTGCCGACCGCGGTCTGCCACATCGACCAGAACGCGGTCGTGTTGTCGACCTTGCCGTCGCGGGACGAGTCGCCTTCCCAGTAGCTGAGGATGACGTTCATCCCGCGCTCGGTGGCGGCGTCGATCGCGCCGGTGTACGAGTTCCACCAGGCGGTCCCGACGCTGGCGGCGTTGACGGGCAGCCGGACGGTGTTGGCGCCCAGGTCGGTGCGGAAGCCGTCGAGGATCCGGCCGGCCTTGGCCTTCGTGGTGGCGTAGCTGTCGGCGGTGGACAGTCCACTGGGGACGACGGCGTCGTCGGTGAAGTTGTCCCGCGGGTCGGCCCAGTTGACGCCGTGGAAGCCCGAGGTCGCCGCGTGGCCGGTGGCGGCCGGCAGCACGGCGGCGACGGTGCTGGCGGCGAGGACGGCGGCGGTCAGGACCAGCCGGCGCCATCGCGGATGGGGTGCGGACATCGGCACTCCTTGTGGGGTGTGGGAGGGGTTGGCGGCCCCGCCCCTGACGGAAATGGGTGCGTCAGGTCGTGAGGGCGACCCGACTGTTGTGCCAGGCGACGAGCAGTGCGCAGCCGGGCACGGTCGCGAGACCGGCCACGGGCGCCTGGTTGACGGCGGCCGCGGCGGCGGCCAGGACGGTGAGGCTGAGCAGGCTGAGCGGCCACCGGCGCACCGCGACCCACAGCGCCCCGCGGGCGCCGCCGGGATGGTGCAGCGGCAGCATCGCCAGCCACAGGACCCCGGCGGCGAGCAGCAGCACGGCGAGGACGGCGAGCATCGGCACGAGCAGCGCGCCCGGGTCGGCGTCGTGCAGCGCGACGACGTCGGCGGCGAGGATGCCGAGCCCGGCGACGACCACCGACCAGCGCAGCGCGGCCCCGGCGAAGTGACGGCGGTAGGACCGCACGAACGGGTCGCCGTGCAGGTGCGCGAACGCGGCCGCCAGGGACGGGCCGAGGCCGAGCGACAGCACGGCGAAGAACACCGGGGAGCGCCAGGGCCGGTCCACCACGGACAGCGCGAGCAGCAGCGGCAGGTTGGTGACGGCGATGCCCAGGTTCACGACGAGGACCCGGCCGGTCCACGACCAGATCAGGTCCCAGGTGCGGGCGGACATCACTTCATCCCGGTGGTGGCGACGCCCTGCACGAAGTACCGCTGGCCGAGCAGGAACACGGCGAGGATCGGCAGGACGGAGATGACGGAGCCGGTCATGATCATGGCGTACTCCGAGTCGTAGACCCCGACGAACGAGCGCAGACCGATCTGCACGGTCCACAGGTCGTTGCTCGTCAGGTAGATGAACGGGCCCATGTAGTCGTTCCAGGTGTTGACGAACGTGAGCAGCGCGAGGCTGGCGAGGGCCGGCTTGGACAGCGGCAGCGCGACCCGCGCCCAGATGCCGAACTCGGTGAGCCCGTCGAGCCGCGCCGCCTCGATCAGCTCGTCGGGGATGCTGAGGTAGAACTGCCGCATCAGGAAGACGCCGAACGCGCCGAACGCCTGCAGCAGGATCAGCGCCGTGCGGGTGTTCACCAGCCCGGCCTTCTCCATGAGGATGTACTGCGGCACCATGTACGCCTGCCACGGCACCGCGATGGTGCCGACGTAGGCGAGGAAGAGCGCGTCCCGGCCGGGGAAGCGCACCTTCGCGAAGCCGTAGGCGGCGAAGCTGCCGGTGAGCACCTGCAGGAAGGTGATGCTGACCGCGAGGATCAGCGAGTTGCCCAGGTACGTGCCGAGCGGGATCTCCTGCCAGATCCGGCCGTAGTTGCCCCACTGGAGCTCCTCGGGGATCCATTGGATCGGCACGGTGAACACCTCGTCGTCGCGCTTCAGCGACGAGACGAGCATCCACAGGAACGGGATCAGCACGGCGGCGCCGAGGCCGGCCAGCAGGGCGTGGAGCGCGACCCGTCTCACCGCTCGCTCCTGCGCTGGAGCCGGAACTGCACGACGGTGACGGTCAGCACGACGACGAACAGCACCATCGCGATCGCCGAGGAGTAGCCGAAGCGGCCCTCGGTGATGCCTTCGCGGAAGATGAGCTGCGACAGCACCAGCGTGGAGCGGCCGGGACCGCCCTCGGTCATGACCTGCACCAGGTCGAAGACCTTGAAGCTGGCGATGGTGAGCATGATGACCACGAAGAACGTGGTCGGGCGCAGCGCCGGCACCGTGATGTGGCGGAACCGCTGCCACGGGCCGGCGCCGTCCATCTCGGCCGCCTCGTACAGGTACGCCGGGATCCCCTGCAGCCCGGCCAGGTAGATGATCATGTAGTAGCCCATGTCCCGCCAGACGCTGGTCAGGATCACCGCCGGCATCGCCCAGGTGGTCGACGTCGTCCAGCCCGGCGGACCGTCGACGCCGACCGCCCGCAGCAGCTGGTTCACCGGCCCGAACTCGGGGCTGAACAGCATGTTCCAGACGACCGCCACGGCGACCAGCGACGTGATGTAGGGGAAGAAGAGCGCGGTGCGGAAGAACCGCACCCCGCGCAGCTTCCGGTTGAGCAGGACCGCGAACCCGAGCGACGCGGCCAGGGTGAGCGGGATGTGGCCGGCCGCGTAGTACGTGGTGTTGGTCAGCGCGGTCCAGAACGTGTCGCTGCCGGCCATGCGGCGGAAGTTGTCCAGCCCGGCCCACTCGGGGTCGGAGTAGGAGTCCCACCGCATGAACGACAGCGCGAGGGCGATCACCACCGGCACCAGCGTGAGCGCGGCGAACCCGAGGAAGTTGGGCAGGATGAACGCCCAGCCGACGAGCGTCCGGCTGCGGCGCCTCGCGGCGTGGGTCGTCATGCTCAGCGGACCTCGGACTTGACCCGCTTGCCCATCTCGGCGATGCCGGCACTCACCGTCTTGCTGCCGGTCATGATGAGCTGGTGCTCCTCGGTGAGGATGGCGTCGACGTCGGAGGACTTGTCGCTGACCGGCATCTCCAGCACCACCTTGTCGGGCTGGAACGCCTTCTTGGCGAGGGCGTCGCCCGGCATGCCGGCGACCGCGAAGTACGCGTCGGTGATGGCGGCGCTGCGGTAGGCCGGGGTGACGCCGATCTTCGCGATGGTGGCCGCGCCCTTCTCCCCCGACGCCCACAGCACGAACCGCTTCGCCGCGTCCGCGTGCTTGGCCTTCTTGTTGACGGCGAACGCGGTCGGCGAGCCGAAGGTGGTCACCGTGCCGCCGCTCACCTGCGGCAGCGGCGCGATGCCCCAGTCCACATCGGACTTCTTGTCGGCCTTGGCCTGCAGCAGCGCCGCCGCGTACCAGGTGCCCATCGGCAGCATCGCGGCCTTGCCGGTGGAGAACATCGTGTTGTAGGAGACCTTCTGCGTGGAGGCGGTGCCCCACGGCAGGGTCGCCCCGGCCTTTTCGAGGTCCAGCGCCATCGTGTACTGCGCGCTCATGAAGCCGTAGTCGCCGCCGAGCAGGTCGCCGCCGGTCTGCGCGGCCGCGACGGCCTGCACCACGGAGCGCCACACGTGCTGGTAGGTGCCGTAGACCTTGTCGGCGCCGCTGCCGGTCGTGGACGCCTTCGCCAGCTGCGCGTAGTCCTGCCAGGTCAGCTTCGACAGGTCCGCGTCCTTCACCAGCTTCCTGTTGTAGTACAGGACCCAGAAGTCCGACCGGTAGGGCAGCGCGAAGTACTTCCCGTCGAGGTTGAACGGCTCCAGGCCCAGGTAGGCGTTCTTGTCGAGCTTGTTCGCCTCGTCGGTCAGCGGGGCGAGCTGGCCGCGGGTGCCGTAGCGGGCGTAGTCGGTGACGTTCTTCATCGTGATGACGTCGGTGGTGTCGCCGCCGGCCAGCATGGTCGTGACCTTCTTGGCGTAGTCGTCGGCGAGGATGTCGACCGGCTGCACGTCGATGTCCGGGTGCTCGGCTTCGAAGCCTTCGACGAGCGCCTTGAACTCCGGGGTGCTGGCGTAGTTCCACAGCGACACGGTCAGCACGGTCTTGCCGCCGGCCGCGCCGGGGTCGTCGCCGTTGCCGCATCCGGTGAGCGTCAACGCGAGGGCGACTGCGGCGGCTATACCGAACCGGGAGCGGTGCATGGCGGTCTCCTTCGATGGGGGGTGTGGTCAGGCGTTGAGGGCGAACGCCTGCGGGGTGATCTCGGCGCGCAGCGGCTCGCCCGCGATCCAGCGGGCGAGCTCGTCGAGGGTGTGGTCGGTCAGGCGGAGGATCTCGGTGCCGAGCGAACCGGCCAGGTGCGGGGTGATCAGGACGTTCGGCGTCGAACGGAGCGGGTTGCCGGGCGGCAGCGGCTCGGGCTCGGTGACGTCGAGGATCGCGAAGAGCCGCCCGGACCGGCACTCGGCGGCCAGGGCCGCGGAGTCGATGAGGCTGCCCCGCGCGGTGTTGACGACCGTGGCGTGGTCGGGCAGGAGCGCCAGCTCGGCCGCGCCGATCATGTGGTGGGTGCTGGGCAGCGCCGGCGCGTGCAGCGTCAGGGTCTCGCTGCGGGCCAGCAGCTCCGGCAGGTCGACCAGGACGCCGCCGGCTGCGGCGACCTCGGCCGGGTCGGCGTGCGGGTCGGCGACGAGGCACACCGTGGCGTCGAGCCGGTCGAGCAGGCCGACGACCCGCCGCCCGATCCGGGAGAAGCCGACGACGCCGACGGTGCGCCGGTAGTTGGACAGGTTGCCGTAGCCGCCGAGGTGGCTCCAGCCCCGGTAGGCCGCCTCGGGGTCGGCGGCGATGAACGGCACCTTCTTGCCGGCGAAGATGATCGCGGCGAGGGTGTATTCGGCGACCGGGATCGCGTTGGCGTCCGCGGCGCTCGTCATGCGGATGCCGCGCCGCCACACCTCGCTCGTGACGAGGGGCCGGACGCTGCCTGCGGCGTGGAACACCGCCCGCAGCGCCGGCGCGTCCCGCAGCCGCTCCGCGGTGAGCGCCGGGGCGCCCCACGACGTCAGGAGCACGTCGGCGTCCCTGAGGCGGCGGCGGGCGGCCGGCGAGTCGAGTTCGTGCAGGCACACCGGGCCGCCGTCGGCGCCGCCGTCACCGAGGTCGGCGAGCGCGGCCAGCCGGGCGGTGCGTGCGTCGTCGAAGTGGGCCCGGAACGACTCCGGGTTCATCACCACCAACGCCTTCGGCTTCGGCAACGCGGCTCCTGTTGTTTCCGTTGAAATTCGTGTAGGAACAGGGATAGCCGCGTTCGAACATGTCCGGAAGAGCGCGATCTCGTTCGATCCGAAACGAACAGAGTCGAACAACCGGGAGCGCGGATGTTCAACGTGCAGCGCCAGGAGCGGCTCATGGACGAGCTGCGCCGGCTCGGCGCCGTGCGGGTCAAGGACCTCGCGCCGGTGCTCGGCGTCAGCGAGCTGACCGTGCGCCGCGACATCGCCGCGCTCGCCGAGCGCAACCTGCTGACGAAGGTCCACGGCGGCGCCACCCTGCCGACCCAGCTGCTGCCGTCGCCGCGCCGCCCGCGGCCGCCGAAGACCCGGTTCACGGTCGGCATGGTGGTGCCGTCGCTGGACTACTACTGGCCGCCGATCGTCACCGGCGCCCGCGCCGCCGCGGCCGCCCTGGGCGTGCACATCCAGCTGCGCGGCTCCAGCTACGACCCGGAGGAGGACCGCCGCCAGATCGGCCGGCTCGTCGACGCCCAGCAGGTGCAGGGCCTGCTGCTCGCCCCGAGCCTCGACGGCGACGGGGTGGCGGAGATGGTCGACTGGATCAGCGGGCTGCCGGTGCCGACGATCCTCGTCGAGCGGCAGGCGCCGCGCTGGACGCCGACGCGCCGGCAGCTGGAGTGGGTCCGCAGCGACCACTCGCTCGGCCTGGAGATGGCGGTGCGGCACCTGCATCAGCACGGCCACCGCCGGATCGGCCTCGTGCTATCGCGGGGGTCACCGACGTCGGCGCACCTCGCCGTCGGCTGGGGCCTCGCCTGCGCGGACCTCGGCATCCCCGACGACCTGGTGGTGCGGGAGTCGGTGGGCCTGGACGTGCCGGGCCACCGCGACATCATCGCCGGGATCATGCGCCGCTGCCGGGAGTCGGGCACGACGGCGCTGATCGTGCACGGCGACCCCGACGCGATCTCGATCGCGCAGTTCTGCATCGAGCTGGGGCTGTCCATTCCCGACGACCTCGCGCTGGTGTCCTACGACGATGAGGTGGCCCACCTGGCCGAGCCGGCGATGACGGCGGTGCGTCCGCCGAAGGGGCACGTCGGCCGGGTCGCGGTCGAGCTGATGGTGGCCCGGCTGACGGAGCCGCGCCGGCCGGTGCAGCGCGTCCTCGTCACCCCGGAGCTGGTCATCCGGGACTCCTCCGTGCCACGGCAGGGAGGGTGACCGTCGCCGTGGAGCCGTCCGGCCAGTGGACCGTGACCGTCCCCGCGGCGGCGGTCACGGTCGGCAGCCCGCCGGACGGGGCCCGGCTGAGCCGCACGGCGACCGCGTAGACCCGCCCCGCGCGCGGGGGCTCGGCGGCCCGCAGCACCGGCACCCGCACCGCGTCGCCGAGCGGCGACGCGACGGTGCGCTCCGACAGCGCCGCCCCCTCGAACCCGTGCAGCGGCACGAGCAGCGACGTGAGCCCGCGGGTGATGGGCCAGCCGCTGAACTCGAGCACCGTGCCGGGGGCCGGATCCTCGTCGTCGATCCGGGCGACCCGCACCTCGACGGCGCCGCGGATCAGCGACGCCATCGTCATGTGCGGACCCCACGTGACGGTGCCGGTGCGGCCGGAGCCGTGGTCGGGTGCCGCCGTGTCGGGCGTGCCGACCCAGTGCAGCCGGGCGACGCTGACCGCGCCGTCCGTGGTGCACCCGATGGTCCGGAACCCGCTGCGGTGGCTGGGCTCGCCGTCGCGGACCAGCGCGATCGCGTTGTCGTCGCCGGCCGGGAACGTCGCGGTGGAGTAGCCGAGCCGCGCGTACAGCGGCGCGTCGGTGCCGCCGTCGCCCTCCAGGGCGTGGTCGGTGCCGTGGTTGGCGACGCGGACCACGCCGTCGGCGCGGGTGCCCGCGGCGAGCCAGCCCGGCGGGCCGATCGCCCGCGTGAAGTCGGACCGCTCGACCGGCAGCGGCTCCTCGACGTCCGTCCACACGGGATGCTCCGCCGGCAGCAGCAGGCCGAGCATGCCTTTCACCGCCCAGTACGGCGACCCGGGCCCCGAGTAGGACTGCGCCATCGCCGGCCACTCCCGGTGCCAGCCGAGCGTCAGCAGCCCGCGCCGGCCGGGCACGCCGTGCTGGTGGAAGTGCCGGAGGATGCCGCTGCACGCCCGCCGGGTGGCGCCCGGGGTCAGCGGCGTCGCGCCGGTGACGGCGCCCATCCAGAACGGCGCCGCGGCGCCGAACCGGTAGATGAGGCTGCGGCCCTGCAGCAGCGGGGAGCCGTCGGCGCCGACGAGGTGCACGGCGTCGCCGAGGAACCGCCGCAACCGCTCGCGCCACGCCTGCCGCAGGTGCTCCGGGCACAGGTCGCCGGCGAGGTCCGCCCACAGCAGCGGGAACGTGTGCAGCGCCCACCCGTTGTAGTGGTCGTAGGAGCGTTCGGGGCCGTCGGCGTACCAGCCGTCGCCGCGGTACAGCGACTCGTGCACCGCCAGTCCACTGTGGATGTCCGCCTCGGACCAGTCGCCGCCGGCCCCGCGCAGGAACGCCTCGACGGTGAGCTGGAACCAGACCCAGTTGATCGGCGGGTACGCCTGGCCGACGACGGTGCCGAGCCAGCCGGCGATCCGCTCCCGGCCGGCGTCGTCGAGGCGGTCCCAGATCCAGGGCCGGCTCAGGTGCAGCCCGAGCGCGATCGAGGCGGCCTCGACCTTCGCCTGGTCGAGGCGGTCCGGCCGCGGCCACACGTCCGGGCCGGCGCGCAGGCCCTCGGCGTACCAGCCGGCGAGCCCGTGCGGGTCGGCGCCGCCCTCGCCGCGCAGCCGGATCGCGGCGAGCAGGAAGGTGCGGGCGAACCCTTCGAGCGCGTCGCTGTCCCGCCCGTACCTGCTGGTGCGGCCCGGCAGGTCGATCCGCGCGTGGTCGGGCGACGCGTACGGGCGCACCGCGGCGAGCAGGCGGTCGGCGGCGGCCGTCCAGTGCTCGCGGGTGTAGCCGGTGTACGGGGAGCGCTCGGCAGCGTCCATCAGGGGTCTCCACTGGTGACGGTCAGTTCGAAGGTGGCGGTGGCGGCGATGACGAGGCGGTGGACGGCGTCGCCCCACACGCCGCGCAGGAGCGGGTCGTCGACCGGGTGCCGCTCCAGGTGACCGGCGCCGAGGGCGGGGTCCCACGACAGGCGGACGGGCGAGCGGAACCGCATGACGAGCTCGCCCGCGCGGTGCGTCACGGGCTCGCCGGACAGGACGTGGTGCAGCACGGCCGGCACAGTGGGGTCCCACTCGTCAGACACGACGACGGCGCCACGCGCCCGGTCAAGGCGCGCCGTGCGCCGCCACGACCGGCAGCCGGCCTCCGGCGGGTAGGCGCGGCTCAGGTCCAGGTGCAGCGCGTCGCCGTCGGCGCGGACGTCCGTGGCCCGGAACGCGCGGCCGGGCTCCTGGCCGGCGCCGCCGATCACCGGGAGGTTGTGCCACTCGCTGCGGGTCACCCACTGCTCGTAGCGGCGGCCGGTGAAGGAGATCGCGGTGTACGTCGGCTGCCCGAGGTCGATGACGGCCGGGACACCGCCGACGGCGACGACATAGGAGCCGGCGTCGTTGTGGTTGTGGTTCTCGTCGTTGTGGCCGCCCTTGACGGCGAGCGCGATCCCGGGCGCGCGGCAGACGAGCAGCTGCACGTCCTGCAGCCAGGACCGCTCGGGCAGCGGCGCGGGCGCGGGGACGGCCGCCCGCCAGGCGGGGTCGTGCAGCTCGACCAGCGCCCGGCCGAGCCCCGCGCCGCCCGGCCGGCCCTTGCGTGAGACCGCGTAGGCGACCACGTCGGCGGCGCCGCAGGCGGCACCCCAGCGGTGCAGCACGTGCCACGGCTGCGCCGGATCGGGGCGGGCGGGGCCGTCGCCGACGTTGACCGCCCATCCGCCGCCGAGATCGGTGCGCTGCGGGTACCGCGACATCTCCGCCAGCGGAGGGATCGTCCACGGGGCGAGGAGGCCGCCGGTGGACCAGTCGAGCAGCTGCAGCGCCTCGGCGAGCCGGGCCGGCCCGTTCCACCAGTACCCGTACCCCTCGTCGCAGCCGCCGTCCGCGGGCTGGGCCGCCAGGTACCGGTCGAGGCCGTCCACGACCAGGTCCACCACCGCCGGGTCTGGGTCCAGGAACAGCGTGGCGGCGAGGACGTGACCGTGGATCCACGGGTTCCAGTTGTGCTGGTGCCCGTCGAGGCCCAGCCAGTGCCAGTCCCGCACCTCGCGGAACGGCCGCAGGACCCGCCGCCGCACCTCCCACCTGACGCGTTCCCGTAGTCCGGGTGCCCGCCGGTCGAGTGCGGGCGCGAGGACGAGGTCGGCCCACGCGAGCAGGCCGGCGGTCTCGGCGGCGCCCAGGTCGAGGTACGGGCGGTCGGGGTCCGGCACCACGTGCCCGCGCTCCGCGGCGAAGGTCTCGTGCGCGGCCCAGCACCAGGTGCTCTGCTCGCACAGCAGCTGCAGCCCGTCCGCGGCGGCGTCCAGGTCGCGGAGGTCACCGGTGACCGCGGCGGCGAGGACGGCCGTCGCGGCACGGTCGCGCAGCGCGGCGGCCGGGCCCTCGTAGCCGGTGCGGTTGCCGTCCCGCCAGTGCCGCCCGTACTGCGACAGCAGCGGCTGCGGCCACGGCACGTCGTGCTCGACCGGCGGTGCGGGCAGCCCCGCCCATGCCTCCCGCACGTCGGCGGAAGGTACGGGCATCCGGTCGCGGGCGTCGCTCACGGCGCGCGCCCGTACCCCTGCCGGCAGCCCTTCCCACCGCTCGCGGAGACTCATGCGCCGGCCAGGTCGCGCAGGGTCGCGGCCTCGGTGACGACCGCGGCCGGGTCGTCGCCGGGGACGAACTCGAGCAGCGCGTCGAGGTCGCGACCGCGCAGCAGCGTGAAAGTCTCACGCCACAGCCGCTCGCGGGCGGTCAGCGGGAGCCGTTCGGTGCGCGGCCACCACGAGAAGACGTGCACGGCCGCGAGATGGTCCAGCACCGCCGCGAGCCCGGCGAGCGCCTCCGCGTCCGGGGCGCCGACCGGCGGCTGCCAGTACGTGGCGGCGCCGGGGACCTCGCCGAGCAGGTCGAGCGTCGAGGCGACCGTGTCGGTGAGCGTGTCCCCGTGGAACTCGAACGCCACCAGGATCCCCGCGTCGGCGGCTCGCTCGACGGCGGCCCGGGCACCCGCCACGACCGCCCGGCGCTCGCCGGCGGAGGCCTCTGCCGACCCCGCCGCGCCGGCCCAGATCCGCACCCGCGGCGCGCCGAGAGCGACCGCCGCCGCCAGTACAGTGGCGAAATCCGCGACGTCGTCGACGCCGGCCCGGAAATAGGAGCCGTATGCGGCGACCGCCACGCCCAGGTCGAGCCCGCGCTGCCGCAGCGCCGCGGCGGCCCGCGGGTCGCCGGGCGGGACGTGCCGGTCGGCGCCCCACTCGACGCACGCCAGCCCGGCGGCCGCCGTCAGGTCGAGCACCGCGCCCGCCGGCAGGCGCCGCAATGTGACCGAACACATTCCGGTCCGCGACGTCATGAGGCCTCCTTCCGTGGCGGTCGAATGTTATCGCTCACATGACGATCCCGCAGCTGCCGGCAGGTGGTGAGCGCCTGATGCAGCGCGCCCTCGACCGCGGCCAGGTCGTGGCGCTCGGCCGCCCGCCGGGCCTGCACCAGGCAGGCCACCAGGACGCGTTCCTGACCCGACGGCCCGGCCGGGGGCGGGGCCGCCCTGGTCGCGCCGCCCCGGATGCGGGTCAGCGCACCCGCGGCGGCGAGCACCGACAGGTCCCGGTTCGCGGTGGCGAGCGACGCGCCGGTCGCCGCCCGGACCTCGGTGACGGTGACGAACTCCCGCGCCGCGAGCAGCGCCAGGATCCGCCGGTGCCGCACCGCGGCGAGCACCTCCGTGCTCATGCGCTCCCCCTGTGCACGACGTGGACCCCGTGCGGCTCCAGGACGGCCGGCGCCCCGGTGACGGCGCTGATGTCGACGGGCGCGCCGGTCCGGTTGATGAGGAACCAGTGCCCGCCCCGGACCGCGAGCTCCACGCGCCCGCGCAGCGGCTCCGGCAGCTCGCTGGTGACGCCGGCCCGCCCGGCCAGGTCGGCGAGGATCGGGGCCAGGCCCGCCGGGCCGAGGCGGGTGGACACGTAGGCGGCGGAGCCCGCGCCGGCCTGCCGCCGGGTGACCGCCGCCCGGCCCGCCTGGTCGCCCGTCTTGTACCAGGCGAGCACCTCCGTCGCCGGGTCGGTCACGTCGATCCGGTCGGTCCACAGCGTGCCGGTCGTGCCGTTGTCGAGCTCGACGTGCTGCTCGTCGAGCAGCGGCGCGAACTCCTCGATGCGGATGCCGAGCAGGTCCCGTAGCGCGCCCGGGTAGCCGCCGAGCCACACCCGGTCGTGCTCGTCGACGATGCCGGAGAAGTACGTGGTGACGAGGTGCCCGCCGCCGGCGACGTACCCGCGCAGCCGCGCGGCGAGCCCGGCGGGCACGACGTGCAGGATCGGCGCGACCAGCAGGTCGTAGCGTTCCAGCGGCGCGCCGGTCGGCACGACGTCGGCGCGGATGCCGAGGTCCAGCAGCGCCGTGTACCAGTCGAGCGCCTCCTGCCGGTAGCGGAGCCGGTCGGTGGGGTGCGAGTCGAGCTCCGCCGCCCACCACGACTCCCAGTCGAAGACGACGGCGGCGCGGGCCGGGATGCGGCGGCGACCGGCGACCCCGTCGAGCGCGCGCAGCCGGGCGCCGAGGTCGACGACGGCGCGGAAGACGGCGCTGTCCTCGCCGGCGTGCGGCACCATCGCCGAGTGGTACTTCTCGGCGCCGGCCGCCGACTGCCGCCATTGGAAGAAGCAGACGGCGTCGGCGCCGTGCGCGACGTGCGTGAGGGAGTCGCGGGCCAGCTCGCCGGGGGCCTTCGCGACGTTGACCGGCTGCCAGTTCACCGCGCTGGTCGAGTGCTCCATGAGGTACCACGCCCGCCCGCCGGCCAGGTTGCCGGTGAGGTTCGCGGAGAACGACAGCTCGTCGCGGGACTGCGGGCCGGGCAGCGTGTAGTGGTCGTTGGCGACGAAGTCGACCTCGGCCGCCCAGTCGGCGTAGTTCATGCCCTTGGTCTCGCCCATGAGCAGGAAGTTGGTGGTGACCGGCACCTCGGGGGTCAGCTCGCGCAGCACCGCCCGCTCGGCCCGCAGGTGCTCCTTGAGCGCGTCGGAGGAGAAGCGCTTGAAGTCCAGCTGCTGCGCGGGGTTCGGGTGCGACGTCACGAGCCGCGGCGGGATGATCTGCCCCCAGTCGCTGTAGCCCTGCGACCAGAACGTGGTCGCCCAGGCCTCGTTCAGCGCTTCCAGGGTGGTGTACCGGTCGCGCAGCCACTGCCGGAACGCCGCCGCCGCGTCGTCGGAGTAGTCGTAGACGTTGTGGCAGCCGAGCTCGTTGTTGACGTGCCACGCCGCGAGCGCCGGGTGCCCGCCGTAACGGGTGGCGAGGGCGCGGGTCAGTCGCAGCGCGTGCTCCCGGAAGACCGGTGACGTCGGCCGCCAGTGCTGCCGCGCCCCGGGCCAGACGGTGCGCCCCTCGCGGTCCACCGGCAGGATCCGCGGGTGCAGGGTGGTCAGCCACGGCGGCGGGGAGGCCGTCGCCGTGGCCAGATCGACCGCGATGCCGTTGCTGTGCAACAGGTCCATGGCCTCGTCGAGCCAGGCGAAGTCCCACGTGTCCTCGGCCGGCTGGATCCTGGCCCAGGAGAAGATGGCGAGGGACACGATGTTCACCCCGGCGGCGCGCATCGCGCGCATGTCCTCGTCCCACACCTGCCGGGGCCACTGCTCGGGGTTGTAGTCGGCCCCGAACCCGAGGCGGGCCCGGGCGGGATCCGTCGGCCAGCGCAGCCAGTCGTTGTGCACGGCAACTCCCTTACTGGATGGTGAAGCCCTGTTCCTTGCCGTACTTCACCGACGAGTCCTGCCAGGCCTTGAGGCCGTTCTGCAGGGTGACGCCGCCGCCGAGGTACGCCTTGCCGGCGGTGTCGTTGAAGACGCTGTTGGCGTAGACCTGGAACGGCAGGTAGGTCCAGCCGGGCACGACCTGGCCGGCGGCCTGGGCGAGGACCTCGTTGACCTTCTGCCCGCCGAAGTACGCGAACTCCTTGTTCTTGAACGCCGCCGCGTCCAGCTGCGCGGTGGTGGCGGGGAAGGCGCCGTTGTCGGCCCGGGACTGCGCGCCGTCGCCGACCGTGGCATACCTGCTGAACGCGTAGGCGAGGGTCTTGTTGCCGCCGGCGGCGGGCAGCGCGAGGGAGCTGCCGCCGTTCTCCGCCGTGGCCTTCCCGCCGGCCTCCCACTGCGGCATCGGCGCGACCCGCCACTTGCCGGCGGCGGCCTTCACCCCCGACTCCAGGTTCGCGGGCATCCACGCGCCGATGACGAGCGAGGCGATGGTGCCGTCGCCGAGGCCCTTGTACCAGGCGTCGCTCCAGCCGTTCACCGGCGACAGCAGCTTGCCGTCGATGAGCTTCTGCCACATGGCGGTGAACTTCTGCGTGCCCGGGTCGGCGAAGTTCACGCCGACCCTCGTGCCGTCCACTGTGTACGGTCTGCCGCCGGCCTGCCAGATCATGCTGGTGGTGAACCCGGCGTCGCCGGTGTCGCTGGTGATGTACACGCCCGGGTCGGCGGCGTGCAGCTTCTGGGCGGCGGCGACGTACTCGTCCCAGGTGGCGGGGACCGCGACGCCGTGCTTGTCGAAGACGTCCTTGTTGTAGAACAGCGCCATCGGGCCGGAGTCCATCGGCAGCCCGTACGCGGCGGACCCGGCGTGCACGGAGCTCCACGGGCCGGGCGTGAACGTGCTCTGCAGCGCGCCGAAACCGTAGGGGTTGAGGTCGGTCAGCGACTTCGCGAGGGCGAACTGCGGCAGCGCGTAGTACTCGACCTGCGCGACGTCGGGGACGCCGGAGCCGGCCTTGATGGCGTTCTGCAGCGCCGTGTACTGGTCGTTGCCGGTGCCCGCGTTGACCAGGTTGACCTTCACCTTCGGGTACTTCGTCTGGAAGTCGGCGACGACCTTCTTCAGCGTCGGCTCCCAGGCCCAGACGGTGAGCTCGCCGCCCTTGTCGAGGGCGGCCGTGAGGTCGGCGTCGGACACGTTGCCTTGGGCTTGTTCAGCGGTGTCGTCGCCGGTACAGCCGGAGATGAGCAGCGACGCGGTCAGCGACGCCGCGCCGAGCAGGAGTGTGCGGCGGGATGCCGGCATGGCGGATTCCCTTCTCATTGGGGTGGGGTGTCATTCCTTGACGCCCCCGGCGTTGAGGCCCGACTGCCAGAACCGTTGCAGCAGCAGGAACGCGGCGATGAGCGGCACGATCGTGAGCAGCGAGCCGGTGATGACGAGGTTGAAGACGGCCTCGCCGCCGGCGGTCGTCGCCTGCTGGTTCCAGGACTTGAGCCCGAGGGTGAGCGGATACCAGTCAGGGTCTTTCAGCATGATCAGCGGCAGGAAGTAGTTGTTCCAGGTCGCGACGACGTTGAACAGCAGGACGGTGACGGCGCCGGGCGCCATGAGCGGGCACCCGATGGAGAAGAACGTGCGCAGCTCCCCCGCGCCGTCGACGCGCGCCGACTCGAGCAGCTCGTCGGGCACCGAGTCGCCGGCGAAGTTCCACATCAGGTACAGGCCGAACGGGGAGACCAGCGAGGGCACGATGATCGCCCAGGGGGTGTTGGTGAGGCCGAGCCCGGAGAACATCAGGAACGTCGGCACGGCGAGGGCGGTGCCCGGCACCGCGACGGCCCCGAGGACGACCGCGAACACGGCCCTGCGCCCGGGGAAGTCGAACTTCGCCAGCCCGTAGCCGGCCAGGGCCGCGAGCAGGGTCGCCCCACCCGCGCCGGCGACCACGTAGAACAGCGTGTTGAGCAGCCAGCGGGTGAAGATGCCGCCGTCGTAGGTGAACGTGTCGGCGACGTTGCCGAGGAACGCGAAGTCGTCGGCGAACCACAGGCCGAACGAGCTGAGCAGCCCGTCCTGCGTCTTCGTCGCGTTGATGAGCAGCCACACCAGCGGGAGCAGGCTGTAGACGAGCATCAGGGAGCAGGCGGCGGTCAGCGTGACGCTGCGGCGGCGCCTCACGACGCCCTCCGCAGGCCGCGCAGCTGCACCAGGTAGGCGACGACCATCGTGATGACGCCCATGACGACGGCGATCGTGGCGGAGTAGTTGTACTGCTGCCCGGAGAACGACAGCGAGTAGGCGTACAGGTTGGGCGTGTAGAACGTGCTGATCGAGTTGGGCGCCAGGGTCTTGAGGATGCTCGGCTCGTTGAACAGCTGGAAGCTGCCGATGATCGAGAAGATGGTCGCGATGAGCAGCGGCCCGCGCAGCGCGGGCAGTTTGATCACCCGCACGATCCGGATCTGCCCGGCGCCGTCGATCTCCGCGGCCTCGTACAGCGACGGGTTCACCACCCGCAGCGCCGAGTACAGGATCAGCATGTTGTAGCCGACGAACTCCCAGGTCACGATGTTGCCGATGGACGCGAGGACGACGTCGGGCGACAGCAGGTCGGGCAGGGTGACGTGCAGGGCCCGTTCGAGGTTGCCGACCAGGCCGAAGCGGTCGCCGTACATGAAGCCCCACATGAGCGCGGCGACGACCGCCGGCACCGCGTAGGGCAGGAACACCGAGATCCGGAAGAACGCGGCGCCGTGCAGCCGGCCGCTGTCGATGGCGAGCGCGAGCAGCAGCGCCAGGAACAGCATGACCGGCACCTGGACGGCGAGGAACAGCGCCACCCGGCCGAACGAGGACCAGAACTGCGGGTCGCTGAGCGCCTTGGCGTAGTTGGCGGCGCCGGCGAACGTGGTGCCGCCGATCAACTTGGTGTCGAACAGGCTCAGGTAGACGCCGTAGCCGATCGGGGCGAGGAACACGAGCGCGAAGACCGCCAGGAACGGGGCCGTGAACAGCCAGCCGACCCGCGCCACGATGACCTCCTCTACGTCGGTGTTTACGTAAACATCGCGCACCGCGGTGGACGATGTTTACGTAAACGTGGGTGCCGGTATAGTGGCACCCCTCACCAGGACCGTCAAGGAGCAAGCGATGGACGTCGACGCGATCCGCCCGGCCGCCGGGGTGCAGCGCGGCGGCTCGGACGTGCCCGGCGGCCGCCGCAAGCAGCGCGTCTCGATGGCCGACGTGGCCGCGCTCGCCGGCGTGTCGTCGCAGACCGTCTCGCGCGTCTCCAACGGCCACCCCGGCGTCATCGAGGCGACCCGCGAGCAGGTCCTCGCCGCGATGCGGGAGCTCGGCTACCGGCCCAACAGCGCGGCCCGCTCGCTGCGCTACGGGCAGTTCAACACCATCGGCGTCATCCTGTTCGGGCTCTCCTCGACCGGCAACAGCCGCACCGTCGAGGCGATCGCCACCCACGCCGCCGCCGAGGGCTACGCCATCACGCTGATCCCCGTCGACATGCCGACCCAGGACAACGTGCTGGGCGCGTTCACGCGCATGGGCGAGCTCGCCGTCGACGGCGTCATCGTCATCCTCGAGATCCACCTGCTCGACGCCAGCACCGTCGCCCTCCCGCCCGGCGTGCACGTGGTCGTCGTCGACTCCGACGCCGGCGACCGCTACCCGGTCGTGGACACCGACCAGGCCGACGGCGCCCGCCAGGCCGTCCGGCACCTGCTCGATCTGGGCCACCGCACCGTCTGGCACGTCGCCGGCCCGGCCGAGTCCTTCGCCAGCGACCGCCGCGCGAAGGCCTGGCGCGCCGAGCTGGAGGCGGCCGGCCGCCCCGTGCCGCCGGTCGAGCGCGGCGACTGGTCCGCCGAGTCCGGCTACCGGGCCGGCCTGCGGCTCGCCGCCCACCCCGACTGCACCGCCGTGTTCGCCGCCAACGACCAGATGGCCCTCGGCGTCCTGCGCGCCCTGCACGAGCGCGGCCGCCCGGTCCCCGGGCACGTCAGCGTCGTCGGCTTCGACGACATCGCCGACGCGTCGTCCTACCTGCCGCCGCTGACCACCGTGCACCAGGACTTCGCCGAGGTCGGCCGCCGCTGCGTCCAGGCCCTGCTCCGCCAGCTCCGCAACGAGCCCGCCGACCCCGGCACCGACCTCGTCCCCACCCGCCTGATCCCCCGCGCCAGCACCGCCCCGCCGCCGGACGCCGGCCGTTGACGGGCTGACCGAACGGCTGTAGGCCGCGGGGGCGTCCCGCCCGTAGGGTCGCGTGCTGTGACTGTCGATGTCCAGCGGCCGGCGCGGCCCGCACAGGTGACCGTGGCGTTCTGGTTGCAGCTGGCCGCCGCGGCGGTGTTGCTGACCGTGGTGGGACTGGTCGTCGCGTACGCGGTTCACTACGACGCGGAGATCTCGCGGGCGGCCGGGATGGTGCCGGGCGTGGACCCGCGGGAGGTCGACACCGAGCGCACCGGAAACCTGTTCTCCGCGTTGTTCGTGGGGGTGCCCACCCTGGTCCTGGCGCTGTGGCTCGGGATCACGGCGCTGCCGGTGCTGCGCGGCAGCAACGTCGCCCGGATCTTCGTCTTCGTCGCCGCGGCCGGCCAGTTGCTGCTGATCACGCTGCAGATGTGCGGCGGACTCCTGATGCTGCCACTGCTCGCCACCGCCGACTGGGACTCCGACGTGGTCGTCGACGACGGGGCGTCGTGGGACTCGCCGGAGTCGTCGCAGTTCCAGTCGACCCTCTGGGACCGCGTCGAGGACTTCTCCGACCTCGCGTTCCTGGGCGGCGCCCTCGGCCTGTTCCTCGTCGTGACGCTCAGCGTGGCGGTCGTCCTGCTGCTCGCGCTGCCGCCGGCGCACCGGTACTTCGTGCCGCGGGCCGCCGCGCCGGTACCGCCCGCGTGGCCGGCCTACCCGGGCCCGTACTTCATCTGCCCGGACCCGTCGGCGCACGTCGCACCCGCCGCGCAGCTCGCGTACGCCGCACCGGTCGCACACGCCGCACCGGCTGGGTCGCCGGCGCCTGTCGTGCAGCCGCCGCAAACGCCTCAGGAGCAGCCGGGGGAACAGGAACAGCCCGCACCGGTCGAGCCGCCGGCGCCGACCGTACCGACGCCGCAACCGCCACAGGAGTAGCCGGGGCGTCAGGAGTTGGCGGCGCGGGCGGCCAGCAGCGCGGGAAGGTGCTCGGCACTCCAGGCCCGCACCGCCTCGATGAGCGTCAGCAGCGTGCGACCGAGATCGGTCAGCGCATATTCAACGCGCGGTGGATTTTCCGCGTACGCGGTGCGCACCACGAGCCCGTCGCGCTCCATCGCCCGCAGCGTCTCCGTGAGCACCTTCGGCGTCACGGCGCGCAGCGGGACCCGCAGCTCGGTGAAGCGGCGCGGGCCGTGCTCCAGGCACAGCACCACCATCGCCGTCCACTTGTCGCCGATCTGGAACGGCAGCGCGCCGGAGGGGCACACCGGGTCGAACATCCGCGGGTCCAGGTCCATCCCGGTATGGTTGCAGTAACCGGTGCCGGCGCGGCTACCGTCCGGCCCATGAGTGGCATCGTCATCTTCGGAGCGGGCGGCAGGGCGGGGCGGGCGGTCACCGCCGAGGCGCTCGCCCGCGGCCATCAGGTCACCGCGGTGGTCCGCGACCCGTCCAGGCACCCGGACATCGCGGCAGAAGGCGTGCACGTGGTGCGGGGCGACGTGCGCGACGGGCCGGCGACGGCGTCGATCGCGCGCGGGCACTCGGCCGCGGTCAGCGCGGTCACCCCGGCGTCGGGCCCCGAGGCGCTCGCCGCGCTCGGCCCGCTCGATGCCCGGTTCTTCGCCGACGCCGCCGACGCCCTCCTCGACGGGCTGCCGCGGGCCGGGGTGCGGCGGCTCGTGGTCATCGGCCTGTTCGCGAATCTGCTGGGCGACGGCGGCCGGCCGGTCCACGACGACCCGGCGGCGTTCCCCGCGCACCTGCGGCCGTTCGCGCTGTCGCACGCCGCGGGCCTGGATCGCCTGCGCGCGGCCGGCGCCGGCGTCGACTGGCTGATGCTCACCCCACCGGCCGGGTTGGACGCGGCGGGACCGCGGCTCGGCCGGTACCGGATCGGCGGCGAGCGCCTGCCCGCGTCGGGGCTGTCCTACGCGGACCTGGCCGTCGCCGTGCTCGACGAGGTCGAGACGCCGACCCTGCACCGCCGCCGGGTGTCGGTCTTCCACTGAACTGAACGCACGGCCCGGCCGTAGACACGCACCGCTTCCGTGGACCACCTGGGGGTGCCGCAGCGGCGGATCACGCTGTCCGGCCGGGCCGTGCTGTTCCCCGTCAACGCCGGCGTGCCGGCGGGCACCCTGCGGGTCTACGCCCTCGACCGGCTCGGCGACCGCACCCGGCTCGTCGCCACCGCCGGGCTGTCGGGCGACGGCGCGTTCGGGCCGATCGAGGCGGACGGCGGCACCCGGTACGAGTTCGCGGTGCTGCGGGAGGGCGCCGCGACGCACCACTTCTACTTCACGCCGTTCCAGCGCACCGACCGGCTCGTCCGCCTGCTCACCAGCACGCCCGGCGAAGGGCTCGGCGCGCTGGTCGAGGCCGGCGACCGGCACGCGGCGATCGTCGTCAACCGCAACAAGGAGTGGTGGGCGGGCAGCGACCGCCTGCGCATCAACGGCCTGGCCGTCCACCGGCCACCGCAGCACGGTCAACCTGTGAGCCGCTACTGCGGGACCACGACGACCCGCCTGCGGCGCAACAGATCGACGATGTCGTCCTGATACGTCCGGCCGGAGGCGGGGTCGCGGTCGAACACCCGTCCCGACGCCGCGAACCCGTGCCAGATGAGCGTGAAGGGAGGCGCCACGCCGAAGCCGCCGCCGAGGCAGTCGCGCAACGCGTTCCACTCCCGCCCGTAGTACCCGCCGGGGCCGGCGATCGCCTCGCTCAGCGCGCAGTGCAGCCCGGTGTGGTCCGTGACGTCGCCGCCGGTGAGGTGGTGCACGCCGCCGGAGCGGTCGGGCCGGCCCGCCTCCAGGGTGCCGTAGGTGAGGTCCAGCCAGGCCTCCCTCGCCGGCTCGGCCAGGTCGCGCCACAGCCCGGGCTCGCGCGGCCGCCCCCGGCGCCAGATCTCCCAGGCGGGCCGCGCGTCCTGGCCCGGCAGGTCGAAGGCGGGGACGCGCACGTCCAGCAGCCCGCCGCCGAGCACCGACGCGACGGTCGCCTCGACCGGCGCGGACACGTCGATCTCCGCCATGGCCCGGCCCGTGTCGTCCAGCGGCAGCACCCGCACCTCACTGTCGGGCCACGCCCCCGGCGCGGTGAGCGGCTCGAGCCCGATCAGCCGCAGCGACCTCCGTGGTGGCGGCGGCCGGTGTACGTCCAGCCCGTCCGCCGCGTCCGCGGAGGCGACGACCACCCGGCCGGGGCCGCTGAGGTCGAACCGGGTCGCCGGTCCGGCGCCGCGCAGCTCGTCCACGCTCCTGACACCGGCGCCCAGGACCACGTCCACCAGCCCGGCGTCCGCGGCGCCGACGGTCAGGATCTCGGCGTCGTCCAGCTCCCACCAGCGGACGGCCTCGCCGGCGATCAGGCCCTCGATCCACGCCCGGCCCAGGTGGCCCGGCACCGGTCCGGGGCGGCAGCCGCGCAGGGTCACGATCTCCCGCGGCACGGCCACGTCCACGAACAGCCCGTCGACGGCCGCGCACCGCCCCAGCAGCTGCCCGCCGTCCGCGACGACCAGCGCCCGCACCGGAAACGGCCACGCCCACGACGCCCGCGCATCGACCATGCCCGCAAGGATCGCATTGAGACGGGGCGCCGATGGGTAAGAGGGCCGGCATGACGGTCTTCGGGTTGCACAACTCGCACGAACAGATCCACCCGTCCGAGCTGCTGGCCGCGGTGGAGCGGGCGGAGGCCGCCGGGTTCGGCGCGGCCATGTGCTCCGACCACTTCTCGCCGTGGAGCGCCCGGCAGGGGCAGTCGGCGTTCGCGTGGTCGTGGCTCGGCGCGGCGCTGCAGGCGACGTCGCTGCCGTTCGGGATCGTCAACGCGCCCGGTCAGCGGTACCACCCGGCGATCATCGCGCAGGCGATCGGGACGCTCGCGGCGATGTACCCGGGAAGGTTCTGGGCGGCGCTCGGCACCGGCGAGGCCAGCAACGAGCACATCACCGGCGACGGCTGGCCGCGCAAGGACGTCCGCGCCGCACGGCTGCGGGAGTGCGTCGACGTGATCCGGGCGCTGCTCGCCGGCGAGGAGGTCAGCCACGACGGGCTCGTCACCGTGGACCGGGCGCGGCTGTGGACCCGCCCCGACGAGCCGGTCAGGCTGGTCGGCGCGGCCGTCAGCGTGGAGACCGCCGGCTGGGCCGGAGCGTGGGCCGACGGCCTGATCACCGTGAACCAGCCGGTCGAGCACCTGCGCCGCATGATCGACGCGTACCGGGCGGCCGGCGGGCGCGGTGACCTCTGCCTCCAGGTGCATCTGAGCTGGGCGCCGACGGACGAGGAGGCCCTGGCCGTCGCGCACGAGCAGTGGCGCAGCAACGTCTTCGCGCCGCCCGTCTGCTGGGACCTGGAGACCGCCGGGCACTTCGACGTGGTGTCCGAGCACGTGACCCCGGAGCAGGTCGCCGGCACCGTGCACGTCGGCGCCGACCTGGGCCGGCACGCCGAGATCCTGCACGGGTACGCCGAACTCGGCTTCGACCAGATCTACCTGCACCACGTCGGGCAGCGGCAGGACGAGTTCATCGACGCGTTCGGCGCGAAGGTCCTGCCACAACTGCGGTAGAAAGTCCGAAGGTCGGGGCGGCGCGCTCCGATAACCGGGTGTGTGGTCCGTCCTGCGGCGGGCCGGGCGGGCGATGTCGCGCGCCGGGGCCCTCGCCAGCCTCGTCGCGGTCCTCACCGCGGCGATGGCGGTCAGCGCCGGGGTGGTGCTGGACCGCGCGCAGCACCGGGCGATGACGCAGGCCCTGGACCGCAAGGTCGGCTCGGTCGCGGCGGCCGTCGTCCACGAGACCGGCCGCTACGTCGACACGCTGCGCACCGTGGCGGCCGCGACCGGCGCGTTCGAGCCGCTGACCGCGGAGAAGTTCGCCCGGGCCGTCGACCCGCTGCGGCACATGGGGCTCGCGGGCGCCACGTCGATCGCGTTCATGGTGCCCGCCGACGACGGCGAGATCGGCCGGGTGCAGGCGCTGTGGCGCGAGCGCGGGGTGCCGGGCCTGACGCTCACGCCGGTCGGGTCGGGGACCGGCCACATCTTCTCGATCTTCAGCGAGCCGTTCGACGGCTCCACCGCCGGCGGGCTGGGCGTCGACGTCAGCCAGGCGGCGGCGCCGACGCGGGCCCTCGCCGAGGCCCGGCGGTCCGGCCGGGTCACGGTGTCCGACACGTACCTGCTGATCCGCGACCGGAACCTGCCGGAGCGGCAGCGGCAGCAGTCGTTCGTGCTGACGGCCCCGGTCTACGGCACGCCCGGCCCGCCGCCGGTGTCGGGCGCCGCCGGGGAGCGGCCGTTCCTCGGCTGGGTGCTGATGGGGCTGCGGGGGCAGGACTTCATGACGGCCGCGGTGCGGCGCAGCGCCCAGAACAGCGCGGACGTGACGCTGTCGGCGCGCGACGCCGACGGCACCGAGGGCACCGTGGCCGCGGTCCGCGCCGAGTCCGACCGGCACCGGACCGACCACCGGACCGTCGACGTCGCGGTGGCGCAGGCGCGGTGGCGGCTGCGGATCAGCGTCGTCGCCGCGGACCTGCCCGGCGCGGGCCCGTTCCCGGCGGCGATGACGGCCGCGGGTCTCGGCCTCGGCGGCCTGCTGGCCCTGTTGACGTTCGTGCTCGGCACCGGGCGGGCCAGGGCGGACGCCCGGGTCGCGGCCGCGACGGCGCGGCTGCGCCGCACCGAGGCCGACGCCCGCGACCACGCGGCCCTGCTCACCGCCGTGGTCGACAGCGTCAGCGACGGGGTCGGGGTGGTCGACGAGCACGGCCGGTTCCTGCTGCACAACCCGGCCGCCAAGGCGCTGCTCGGGGTGGAGGAGGACAGCCAGGACGGCGCGGACACGTGGCAGGCGCACTACGGGATCTTCCGGCCCGACGGCGTCACCCCGTTCCCCACCGGGGAGCTGCCGCTCGCCCGGGCGCTTGCCGGGGAGGCCAGCGACCAGGTGCCGATGGTGATCCGCAACGACGGCAACCCGGACGGGGTCGTCATCACCGTGTCGGCGCGGCCGCTGCACGGCAGCGCCGGCCGGCCGGGCGCGGTCGCGGTGTTCCACGACGTCACGGCGCGCGCCGCCGCCGACCGGGCGATCGCCGAGGCGAACACCGCGATGCGCGAGGAGCTGTCGCTGCGGGAGGCGGCGGAGGCCGGGCTGCGCGCCGCCCGGGACGAGCTCGCCACCGAGCGGGCGTACCTGCGGCAGGTCCTCGACGCGCTGGACGTCACCGTCATCACCTGCGACGCCGACGGCATGCTGGTGCACACCAACCGCGCGGCGCGGGTCGCGATCCCGGGCCTCAACGCCGGCGCCGACGCCGGCGGCGGCGGGCCGCTGCCGGCGGTCGAGAGCAGCCGCCGGGTCCGGATGGCGCACCCGGACGGCACCCCGTTCGCCGAGCACGACCTGCCGCTGCTCGTGGCGCTGCGCGGCCGGCGGGTCGACGGGGTCGAGGCGCACGTGACCCAGGCCGACGGGCACCAGCAGGTGGTGATGATGCATGCCCGGCCGCTGCGGGACCGGGAGGGGCGGATCATGGGGGCGGTCGCGTCGTCGTACACGATCACGGCGCTGCGGCAGCGGGAGGCCGAGCTGACCGCGTTCGCCGGCATCGTCGCCCACGACCTGCGCAGCCCGCTGACGGCGATCGGCGGGTTCACCGAGTTCGTCCGCGACTCGCTCGGCGACGGGCTGTGCGGGCAGGAGCACCGCGAGGAGCGGGCGGTGCTGGACCGGACCCTGGCGACGACGGCCCGGATGCGACGGCTCATCGACGACCTCCTCGGCTACGCCGCGGCCCGCGACGCCGTGCTGGACGCGCGGGACCTCGACCTGCGCGCCGTCGTCGACGACGTGGTCACCGAGCGGCTCGCGGCGCAGGCCGCCGACCCGACCAGCCCGCCGCCGCAGATCTTCGTCGGCGCCATGCCGTCGGTGCACGCGGATCCGGCGCTGCTGCGGCAGCTGCTCGACAACCTGATCGGCAACGCGCTGAAGTACACGCCGCCGGGGCAGCCCGCGCGGGTCGACGTCTGCGCGACGCCGCACGGCACCGGGTGGGTCCGGGTCGACGTCGCCGACCGCGGCATCGGCATCCCGGAGGGCGAGCACGACGCGATCTTCACCGGTTTCCACCGCGCGCACCGCACCGCGGACTACGCCGGCACCGGCCTCGGGCTCGCCATCTGCCAGCGGGTCGTGGAGCGGCACGGCGGCACGATCACCGCGAACGACAACCCGGGCGGCGGGGCCAGGCTGTCCTTCACGCTGCCCGTCGCGCAGTCCGCCCGCTTCACGGCGCGGTCCCGCGTCCCCTCGGACCAGACGTTCGGCTGAGCCGTGCCGCTCACGCCCGCTCACGGGCGGGCAGGGTGATGACGAAGCACGCGCCGGGGTGGGCGGGCTCGTAGGTGAGGTCGCCGCCATGCGCCCGGGCCAGCTCGCGCACGATCCACAGACCGAGGCCGACGGAATGGGGCGCGGCTCCCCCGCCGTACCGGCTGAACAACGCGCTCACGGCGTCCCGCGGCACCCCGGGACCGTGGTCGCGGACGGCGATCGTCGTGGTCCCGCCGGACGCCGACGCGCTCACGCAGATCGGGGCGGCGCCGTGCCGCATGGCGTTGCCGATCAGGTTGACCAGCATCTGCTCGAGGCGGTCGGGGTCGGCGACCACCGTCAGGCCGGGCTCGACGTCGACGACGGCGTCCGCCTGCGGGGTGAGCAGGACCGCGTCCGCGACCGCCGCGCGCACCAGGACGGGGCGCAGGTCCAGCTTGAGCCTGCCGTCCTCGACCCGGCCGACGTCGAGCAGCCCGCTGGCCAGCCGCGCGATCCGGGCGACCTGGCGCAGCGCGGCGGCGGTCAGCCGGGCCCGGCGCTCCGGCGGCAGGTCCGCGTCCTCGTCGAGCAGCTCCAGGGCACCCTGCACCGCGGTCAGCGGCGACCGTACGTCGTGCGCCAGGGTCAGCATGAGCGACGCCCGCCACCGCTCGGCCGCGGCGACCTCGTCCTGGGCTCGCCGCCACTGCCGGACCCGCCCCGCGATGAGCACCGCGACGGCGGTCACGACCGGCACGAACACCACGGCGCTGCCGACGACCTCGGGCGGCTGGTGCGTGGCGATCAGCGGCGCGATGTAGGCGGCGGCGGTCAGCGGCGACAGGGCGTACGCGATCCAGGGCGGGTGGTGCAGCCCGACCCACGCGAAGAGCAGGACGAAGAACGGCCCGGTGCCGGCGGCGGTCCCGCCGAACGCCCACGTCGAGAACGCCAGCACCACCAGCCCCGCGAGCGCGAACGCCACGGTCGCTCTCGGATGCAGCCGCCGCCACGGCGCCCACCACGCGGCCGCCGCGATGCAGAAGTCGGCGACGGCGACGACGAGCAGGTCGCCACCGCGGCTGTGCGGCTGGGCGACGCCGAGGACGGCGAGGACGCCGGCGAGCAGGAACAGGCCGGCGGCGGCACGGGCCGCTCCGGCGCTCCCGTCGAAACCGATGCTCCGCCACATTACGCAACGATTGTATGGCGCTACACACCGTGCACGTCCCGCATCAGCGCACGGCCAGCGCCTCCGGTTCGCCCGCGGCGTCCAGCTCGTCGGCGGCCACCGCCTCGCGGGGCAGGGTGAACACGAAGCGGGCACCGTCGCGGTACGTGTCGTCGAGGCGGATCTCGCCGCCGTGGAACTCGACCACCTTCTTGCACACCGCCAGCCCGATCCCCGTCCCCGTGTAGGTCTCCCGCGAGTGCAGCCGTTGGAAGATGACGAAGATCTTGTCCGCGTACTTCGGGTCGATGCCGATGCCGTTGTCCTCGACGCTGAACTGCCACATGTCGCCGGCCTCGCCGACCGCCACCCGCACCACCGGGTCCCGGTCCGGGTGGCGGAACTTGATGGCGTTGCTGATGAGGTTCTGCCACAGCATCGTCAGCAGGGTCACGTCGCCCGGCGCGGTCGGCAGCGGCGGCCGCTCGATCCGGGCGCCGCGGTCCGCGATCGCGCCCGCGAGGTTCGCCTCCGCCTGCGCGATCACGTCGTCGAGGTCGACGGAGCGGCTGTCGTCGTACACCCGGCCGATGCGCGAGAAGGTCAGCAGGTCCGTGATCAGCCGCTGCATCCGGGTCGCGCCGTCGACGGCGAAGGCGATGTACTGCCGGGCCTTGTCGTCGAGCTGGTCGCTGTAGCGGCGCTGCAGCATCTGGCAGAACGAGGCGACCTTGCGCAGCGGCTCCTGCAGGTCGTGCGAGGCGACGTAGGCGAACTGCTCCAGGTCGGCGTTGGAGCGGTGCAGCTCGAGCTGCTGCTGCTCCAGCTTCGCCCGGGCCCGCTGGCTGTCCACGAGCGCGGCGACGACCCGCTGGCGCATCGTCTCGACGTCGCCGGTCAGCCGGGCCAGGTCCGCCGGGCCGGCCGCGGCGAGCCGGTGGTCGAAGTCGCCGCCGGCGACCCGCCGCACCCCGGCGCTGAGCCTGTCGAGGGGCCGCAGCACCACCACGCGCAGCAGCACCGCGATCGCGACGATGAACAGCAGCAGGAACCCGATCATCCCGATGAACACGCCGTCGCGCAGCCGGCGGGCCGTGTCGAGGTCCGCGCGGGCCTGGTCCCGGATGGCGGCGAGGTCCCTGTCGAGGGTCGCGACCCGGTCCCGGACCGCGTCGAAGGCGGCCTTGCCGGCGAGCACCGTGTCGACCGTGCTCGTCGGCAAGGCCGCCGGGTCGCTGCCGCGGCGGCGGGTCTCGATCGCCGGGTCCGCGACGGTGGTCCGCCACTCGCGGGCCTGCGTCTCGGCGCGGTCGAGGTCGGCGAGGGCGACGGGCTCACCGGCGAGCAGCTGCCGGATGCGGGACAGCAGGGTCCGCTCGCCGGCGACGCCCCGCGCGTACGGCTCCAGGAACCGCTCGTCGCCGCTGAGCAGGAAGCCGCGGACGCCGGTCTCCTGGTCGACGAGGGCGGCGGTCAGCTCGACGACCGCGGTGCGGGCCGGGGAGATCCGGTCGCTGAGCCGGTTGGACACCGCCGCGGTGTGGCTCAGCACCCCCGCGCCGACGGCCGCGCCGCACACGACGAGCACCACCATCGCGATCAGCACCGACGCGAACCACCGGGTGCTGCTCCACCGGTCCCACACCCTGGTGGCCGGGTATCCATCCGAGCCGATCACAGCAGCACGGTACGCGATCCGGTGCGGCGGCGCCTGTTCAGCGGCCCCGCGGGTCGTACGCCGACACCTTCCCGAGCTCCTCGAACAGGTGACGCTCCCGCGTGCTCAGCGTCGCCGGCACCATGATCCGCACCTCGGCGTACAGGTCACCGGGGCGGCCGCGCGGGTTGGGCAGCCCCTGCCCGCGCAGCCGCAGCCGCCGCCCGGACGACGTGCCGGCCGGCACGTCCACCCGCACCGGACCCCCGGGGGCGTCGAGCGGCACCCGCGCGCCGAGGGCCGCCTCCCACGGCGCGACCGGCAGGTCGAGCACCACGTCCCGGCCCTGGACCCGGAACCGGGGGTGCGGCGCGAGCGCGACGACGAGGTACAGGTCCCCGGGCGGGCCACCGGCGACGCCGGGGCCACCCTGACCGGCGAGCCGGATCCGCTGGCCGTCGACGACGCCGGCGGGGATGTTCACGTCGTAGCGGCGGGGGCGGCCGTCGGCGTCCGGCAGGGTCACCGTGCGGCGCCCGCCGCGGAACGCCTCCTCGACGCCGACCGTGATGTGTGCCTCGGTGTCGGTGCCCGTACCGTACCGCCCCCCGAACATGCTGCTGAAGAGGTCGTCGATGTCGACGGTCTGCACACCCCGCGGGCGCGCCCGCTCCCGCCCGGCCTTGTCGTGGCGGGCACGGCGCTCCGGATCGGACAGCACGTGGTACGCCTCGTTGATCTCCTTGAAGCGGTCCTCGGCGCCGGGCTCCTTGTTGATGTCGGGGTGCTGCCGGCGGGCCAGGGTCCGGTACGCGCGCTGGATCTCCTCCGGTGTCGCGGTCCTGGCCACGCCGAGCACCTGGTACGGGTCGCGCCGCTCACTCACCGTCGGGCCCGTTCTCCCTGTCGCCCAGCAGCAGCGGCGCGCTGACCGCGACGACCGCCGGCCGCAGGAGCCGCTCGCCGTCCCCGTACCCCGGCCGCAGCACCCGCACCACGGTCCCGGGCGGCGCGTCGCTGTCACGCACGACCTCGGCCGCCTCGTGCCGCACCGGGTCGAACGGCTCGCCGACCTCGCCGAACGGTGTGAACCCGAAGCCGGCGAGCACGGCGAGGGCCTGCTCGCGGACGCCTTCCACGCCTTCGACGATCGTGCGGGGATCGGCGTCACCGTGCCGCAGCGCCAGGTCGAGGTTGTCCAGGACGGGCAGCCACGCGGTGGAGATCGCGATCCGCTCCTCCTGCCGCTGCCGCGCCGACTGGCGCTCGGCCCACTTGCGGGTGTTCTCCACGTCCGCCGCGGCCCGCTGCCACCGTTCGGTGAGCTCCGCGACCTCGTGCTCCTGGGTCATGACCCGACCTCCGCCGTGCTCCGGCGCCGCCCTGACCTGGAGCTCCGCGCCGGCCCGCTCATGACCCGGTGTTGAAGTCGGCGTCGATGACGTCGTCGGCGTCCTGCGGTGCCGCGGCGCCGGCCTGGGACGGCCTGGCGGCCCGGCTGCCCAGCGCCAGGGTCATCTGCCGCAGGTCCTCGGTGAGCTGCCGCATGCGGGCCGCCGGCGCCTGCTCCTCCACCGCCCGGCGGGCGTCCGCGACGAGCATCGAGGCGCGGGCCCGCTCGTGCTCCGGCACGTCGCCGTGCTCCTGCAGGGCGCGTTCCAGCTGGTACGCGACGCTGTCGAGCTCGTTGGAGGCGTCGACCCGCTCCCGGATCTGCCGGTCCTCGGCCCGGTGCTCCTCGGCCTCGCGCACCATCCGCTCGACCTCGGCGGCGTCGAGGGTCCCGCTCTCGGTGATGGTGATCTGCTGCTCGGCGCCGGTGTCCTTGTCCTTCGCCGACACGTTGAGGATGCCGTTGGCGTCGACGTCGAACGTGACCTCGATCTGCGGGGTGCCGCGCGGCGCGGGCCGGATGTTCTCCAGCCGCATCCGGCCGAGGACCCGGTTGTCGGCGGCGCGCTCCCGCTCGCCCTGCAGCGCGACCACGTCGACGGCCGGCTGGTTGTCGTCGGCGGTGGAGAACGTCTCGGCGCGCCGGGCCGGGATCGTCGTGTTGCGCTCGATGACCCTCGTCATGAGCCCGCCGAGGGTCTCCACGCCCAGCGACAGCGGCGTCACGTCGAGCAGGACCACGTCCTGCACCTCGCCCTTGAGCACGCCCGCCTGGATGGCGGCGCCGAGGGCGACGACCTCGTCCGGGTTCACGGACATGTTGGGGTCCTTGCCGCCGGTGAGCCGGCGGACGAGGGCCTGCACGGCCGGCATGCGGGTCGCCCCGCCGACGAGGATCACCTCGTCGAGGTCGCCGGCGCCCGCCTTCGCGTCCTGCATCGCCTGCCGGACCGGCTCCATGGTCCGTTCGAGCAGGTCGTGGGTCAGCTCCTCGAACGTGGCCCGGGTGAGCGTCATCGTCAGGTGCTTCGGGCCGGTCGCGTCGGCGGTGATGAACGGCAGGTTCACCTGGGTCTGCGTCACCGACGACAGCTCGATCTTCGCGCGCTCGGCGGCCTCGGTGAGCCGCTGCAGCGCCTGCGGGTCGGTGCGCACGTCGATGCCCTGTTCCCGCTGGAACTGGTCGGCGATGTGCTCGACGAGCCGGTGGTCGAAGTTGTCGCCGCCGAGGTGCGTGTCGCCGGACGTCGCCCTGACCTCCACGACGCCGTCGCCGACGTCGAGGATGCTGACGTCGAACGTGCCGCCGCCGAGGTCGAACACGAGGACCGTCTCGTGGCCCTGCTTGTCCAGCCCGTACGCGAGCGCGGCCGCCGTCGGCTCGTTGATGATCCGCAGCACGTTCAGCCCGGCGATCTTCCCCGCGTCCTTGGTCGCCTGCCGCTGCGCGTCGTTGAAGTACGCCGGGACCGTGACGACCGCCTCGGTCACCTTCTCGCCGAGGTGCTTGGCGGCGTCGTCGGCGAGCTTGCGCAGGATCTGGGCGGACACCTCCTCCGGCGACAGCTGTTTGTCGCGCACGTCGAAACGCACCATGCCGTCGGGGCCCTGCACCACGTCGTAGGTGACGCTGCGCGCCTCCTCGCTGACCTCGTCGAAGCGGCGGCCGATGAAGCGTTTCGCGGAGTAGATCGTGCCCTTGGGGTTCAGCACCGCCTGCCGGCGGGCGAGCTGCCCGACGAGTCGCTCGCCGGTGCCGGTGTACGCGACGACGGACGGCGTCGTCCTGCTGCCTTCCTCGCTGGGCAGGACGGTGGGGCGGCCACCCTCGAACGCGGCGATCACGGAGTTGGTCGTGCCGAGGTCGATTCCCACAGCGCGTGCCATGTGTGCATCCCTCCTGAGCCTCCGGCTGCTGCAGCCGATTCAAGGCTCGCCGGGGTGCACAGGCCGCGTCTCACCCACCGGTGGTGAGCGCCCCGTCGCGCAGGACGGCGTGCGCGCCGACGACCTGGTTGACGATCTGCGTCACCCGCAGGTCGACCGCGACGCTGGCGAGCGCGACGGCGTCGGCGCGCCGCACCCCGTGCAGCCGCTCCAGCAGCGCGAACATCGCGTCCAGCGCGGCGTAGGCGGCGTCGTCCAGGGTGTCGCCGAGGCCCATCGTCAGCCATGCGTCGCCGGTGCGGGCGACGGGGCCCGACACGGGGAAGTCGTCGCGCAGCCCGAACGTGAGCGTCACCCGGTCCATCGGGCACTCGATCGCGGTGCCGCTGACCTCGCCGTCGCCCTGCGCGGCGTGCCCGTCGCCGACGGAGAACAGTGCGCCGTCGACCGGGACCGGCAGCAGCAGCGTGGTGCCGGCGACGAGCTCCTTGCAGTCGATGTTGCCGCCGTGCGCCCGCGGCGGGATCGTCGAGTGCTCCCCCGGCTCGGCCGGCGGCATGCCCATCACGCCCATGAACGGGCGCAGCGGCACGGTGTGGCCGTGCTGGTTGCGGCCGGTCATCGCGACCGGGTCGAGGTCCCAGGCGTGCACGACGCCGTCGTGTTCCAGGTGGTACCGGCGGTTCGGGCCGCTCGGCCAGCCGCCGGCGACGGTGGTGCCCCACGCCGCCGGCACCACCTCGTCGATGCGGACCTCGAGGGTCTGCCCGGGCGTGGCGCCTTCGATCTCGACCGGCCCGGTGAGCGCGTGCCCGTACCCGTCGCGGTACTGCGGCACCCGTGGACGGTCCGGCACCCGTTCGCCGGCGTACCGGCCGGCGGACCACCAGCAGTCCAGGGTCCGGAAGGTCACGGTGTCGCCGGGCCGCACGGTCAGCGCCGGTGGGCGGTCCCGCGAGAAGTAGCCGTGCAGCGTCCGGTCGTCGGGGTCCAGCACGTGTTCCACGGGTACGAGTGAAGCAGGCCCGGTCACGTCGCCGCGCCCCCGCGGCCACTCGGCGAATCGGGCGGTCGGCTGATGCCCTGCCGACCTGTCTCGGGTGCCATGATGGTTGCCGGGTCGGTGGCGAGGGGGTGCTGAGGTCGATGGCACAGTTCGATGTGAAGACGTCCGAGGTGGACGGCCGGGCCGTCGTGGCGCTGGCCGGTGAGTGCGACCTGACCTGCCGCGAGGAGCTCACGGCGGCGCTGCTGGCGGCCGTCGACCTCGCGCCGGTGGTCGTCGTCGACCTGGCCGCCCTGCGGTTCATCGACTCCAGCGGCATACACGCGCTGGTCGCCGGCCATCACGCCGCCCAGCGGCAGAGCCGCAGGCTGGAGGTGGTCAACGCCGCCGGCGTGGTCGCCCACGTCCTGGACATGACCGGCGTCGGCGACCTGCTGGCCCCGCCCACGGAGACGGACATGGCGGCATGAGCGCCCCGTCGGTCGACTACAGCGTGCCCGGCGACCTCGGGGCGGTGCGGGCGTTCGTGCGGACCCAGGCCCTCGCGTCGGGCATGTCGCCGACCCGCACGGAGCTGCTGATGCTTGCCGTCAACGAGCTGGCGACCAACACGCTGCAGCACACGACCGGCGGCGGCCGGGTCAGCCTCTGGGCCGACGACGGGCAGATCGTCTGCGACGTCGTGGATCAGGGTCCGCCGCGCGCGTTCCCGCGGCCGATGCCGACGGTGGACGCGGTCCGCGGCCGGGGGCTGGCGATCGTCGAACGGATCTGCGACCAGGTCGACACGGTCACCGGGCCCGACGGCACCACGGTCCGCCTCCGCCTGCACCTGTAGCGGCCCTGTAAGGGGGCCTGTAGCGGACGCCGTCAGGGTTCTACGCACACCGCCAGGGTGCAGGTGTCGTCGTCGGGGCTGGCGTAGTGCAGCAGGCCGCGGAGCCGGGTCAGCGGCTCGGGCCCCGCCTCGGCGGAGACGGCGGACAGGGTCTGCTTGACGCGGCCGAGCATCACGTCGCTGTCGGTGGACCGGCGCTCGATCAGGCCGTCGGTGTAGAAGAGCACGAGGTCGTCGTCGCGCAGTGCCGCCGTGACGACCGGATAGGCGGAGTCGCGGGCGGCGCCGAGCAGCAGGCCCGCGGGCCGGTCCAGCTCCGTGGTCACCCCGGCCCGGGCCAGCAGCGGCGGCATGTGCCCGGCCCGCGCCCACGCCAGGGTGCGGGTGGCGGGGTCGTACAGCCCGATCGCCGCCGTGCCGGTGATGCCGAGCTGCAGGGACAGCTGGTTCATGTGGGCGAGCAGCGTGCCGGGGTCACGGATGCCGATGGACAGCCACGCCACCAGCGAGAACCGCAGGTGCGCCATGCCGTTGGCGGCGTCCAGCCCGTGCCCGGCGACGTCGCCGACCGCGAGCACCACGCGCCCGTCCGGCAGGGTCTGCGCGTGGTACCAGTCGCCGCCGACCTGCGCGGCGCTCTCCGCGGGCAGGTAGCTGACCACGGCCCGCAGCCCGGCCAGGGGGAACGGCTCCGGCGGCACCGGCTGGATCAGGTTCTGCAGCTGCGCGGCGAGCCGGTGCTCGGCGAGCGCCGTCATCTCCCGGGTGCGCAGCTGGTCGCGGAGCCGATCCATCGCGGTGCGGGCGTCCTCGCGGGCGGTGACGTCCTGCACGACGGCGTAGATCTTCAGCGGGCTGCCGTCGGCGTCGCGGGCGACGTCGGACAGGATCCGCAGGTACTTCACCGTGTCCGCGGTCCGGAACCGGACGGTCACGTCGGCCGCGGCGCCGCTGTCCAGGGTCTGCCAGGCGGTCTCGCTCACCCCGCGGTCGTCGGGCAGCAGCGCCGCGGCCTGCTCCGACCGCGTCATCGGCCCCAGCGCCGGATCCCGCCCGAAGATCCGGAACATCCCCGGCGACCAGTCGCTGCACCCGGTGATCAGGTCGTGCTCGGCCCAGCCGAGGCTGCCGAGCTGCTCGGTGCGCTCCAGCCGGCGGCGGGCCTCGTCGGTGCGCTGCCACCACACCAGCAGCCCGCCGAGGACCGGATGGACGCTCACCTCGAACAGCGAGTCGGCCACGATCCCGGCCCGCCGCTCGGCATACCGGAAGGCGGGCAGCTCCGCGGGCACCCCGTCGGCGAGCACCCGAAGGTACAGGTCCCACAACGGTCCGCCGACCATGCTCGGGTACAGGTCGCTGACCCGCTCCCCCACCCGCTCGAGACCGCGGCCGTAGATGTCCCCGGCCTGGCCGCTCACCGCGGCGACGAGGAAGTCGGCGACCTCGCCGTCCTCGCCGGTCAGCGGCAGCAGCCACGAGCACCCGACCGGCACCGCCGCCAGCAGCGCCCGCACGACGGAGGGCACGGTGCCGCCCGCCGTGGCCGGCGAGGTCCCACGCCGCGCACCGTCGTGTGCCATCACCGAAGCTTAGTGCCGGGCAAGTACCGTGGCCGCCCCGGCGCGGCGGGTGTCGCCGCTTCCGACGTTCACCCCGGTTTCCCGCCATCCGTACCCGGTGACGGCGTTACGGTGCTTGTGTGACGCCGCCTCCCGCCGGGTACCGCGACCTCGTCGCCGCCCACCTGCGCCGCCCCGGCCGCCCGACCGGGGTCGCCGAGCCGATCCCGGGCGTCGGCGACCGCCTCGCCTACAACCCCTGCCTGATCCGGCAGGCCGGCCGGGCGCTGCTCGCGGTGCGGGTCGAGTCGCCCGGCAGCTACTGGCGCGACCGGTCGTCGTGGGATCCCGAGGTCCGCTTCTACGAGCGCACCGGTGACGGCTGGCGGGAGGCGCCCGGCATGCCGGTGTTCACGGCGGCGGAGGACCCGTTCGCCGCCTGGGTCCTGGGCCCCGACGGCTCGCCGGTCCTGGTCCTCGGCGTGGTCTCGCTGGACTTCGGCACCGACCCGCCGGGCGTCGTCACCCGCTTCTACGCCGCACCGGACGTCGAGCGGCTCGACCCGGCCCGGCCGTTCGTCGAGGTGCCGGGCATGAAGGACATCCGGCTGCTGCAGCGCCGCGACGGCCTCGCCGTGTGCGGCCGGCCGCAGGGTGGCACGGCCGGGCGCGGCCGGGTGAGCCTCATCTTCACCGACGACTACACGCAACTGTCCGCAGAGCTCATCGCCAAGGCGCACATCTTCCACGACCAGGTCGCCGAGGACACCAAGCTCGGCGTCAACGAGCTGTACGACCTCGGCGACCGCATCGGCGTCCTCGGTCACGTCGCCGTCGGCGAGGAGGGCGGCCCGCAGGAGTACGCCGGCGCCTGGTGGACCATCGACCCCGCCGCCTGCACTGCGACCGCGCCGGCGGTCATCGCGATGCGCGCCGACTTCCCGCCCGCGCCGCCGAAGCGCGCCGACCTCACCGACGTCGTCTTCCCCGGCTCGATGGAGGTCCTCGACGGCGGCACCGTCCGCCTGTACTGCGGCCTCGGCGACGCCTCCATCGGCTCGATCGTCGTGCCGTCGCCGCTGCCGTAGCCCGCACGCGTGGGGTGGCGGCCGACGGTCCCCGGGCCTGCGGCACAGCGCGGCTGTGGGAGGGTCAGCCCTGCTCGTCGCCCCCGGTGAGGCCGGTCAGGGCGTCGAGCATGTCGGCGAGGCCGGCGGCCGCGGCGAACAGGGTGTCGCTGCGGCTGCGGTCGCCGTCGAGGTGGGTCAGCATCTCCAGCCCCAGGTAGAAGGCCATCGCCGCCATGGCGGCCTCGCGGCCGGGGATGAGGGCGGCGAGGGGGCTGTCGCCGAGCAGGCGGCCGATCAGCGCCTCGGTGAAGTCCTCCCAGCGCCGGATCTCGGCGCGGACCCCTTCGGCGAGGCGGGTGGCGCCGACCGCCCCGGCGACCAGCTCCTGCACGGCGGCGATGTGACCGGTGGCGACGTCCTCCTCGTACAGCTCCCGCAGCGCCGGCAGGAGCTCCCGGGCACCGCGGACGCCGCTCGTGCGGGCGGTGTAGCGCTCCATCCGGCTGTCGCTGCTGTGCCGCATCGCCGCGAGCAGCAGGTCCTCGAGGTCCTCGAAGTGGTAGTAGATGACGCCGGGCGCGAAGCCGCCGGTGGCCGCGATGGCCCTCGCGGTGCTGGTCGAGAAGCCCTGGGTGGCGAGGGTGTCGACGGCGGCGCGCAGGATGCGCTCGCGGGTCTCGGTTCGGCGCGGCATCACCGGCAACGGTAGGCGATGTCAGATCACCCGGTGCGGCCGGACTCCGGACGCGGCGAGGAACGGGTCGAGCCGCCGCCCCAGCTCCGCGAGCCGGTGGCTGGGCACCTGCGGGTACAGGTGGTGCTCCAGGTGGTAGGTCAGCTCCAGGAACACGGCCGGGATCACCCGCCCGCGCAGGGTCCGCGTCTGCGTCAGGGGCGTGTCCCCGAAGTCGTGATGCGGCAGGTACACCGTCAGCACCGGATAGACCCAGCTGCCGACGACCGCCATCACCGCATACCAGAGCAGCATCGGCGTGACCGGCAGCAGGGCGACCCCGCCGGCGGTGACGAGGACCGGCGCGGCGGCCTCCGCGACCAGCCACCCGCGGTCCCGGCGGCTGCGCCGGTACGCCCACCGCCACAACCGCACCAGGAACACCGGCCCGTAGCAGGCGGCGCCGAGCAGGCTGATGTGCGCCGGGTAGCCCTCCGGATCGCGGTCCGGGTCGTCCTCCGGCGCGGGGAACGCCCGGTGGTGCTGCAGGTGGGTCGCCCGATAGGCGTGCCCGCTCTCCAGCAGGACGAGGCCGCACAGGAACAGCGCCCACTCGGTCGCCCGCGGCCCGAGCCCGATCGACCGGTGCACCACGTCGTGGGTGACGGTGACGACCGCGACGAAGATCCCGAACATGACGACGGGGGTCACCCACCACCATCCGAGGGCCGCGACCACCACATAGACGGCGACGCCGAGCGCCGGTCGGGTGAGGGCCAGCCGCCGCTGCCCCGGCCGGGTGGCGAGCAGGTCCGTGCCGAGGTCGTCCAGCGCCGGTTTCATGCCCGCACCAGGCCGTCCGTGACGGGCAGGCCGCGCCGCACGCCGGGGCCGCAGAGCACGCCTTCGGCGACGATGCGGCTGCCCAGGACACAGGCGACGGTGCCGAGGCCGGGCCAGGTGGAGTCGCCGACGAGCCAGAGGCCGGGCACGGCCGAGCGGTGCGGGACGGCGTGCTGGTTGGCGTTGGAGGTGCGCTGCCGGACGCCGCCGACGGCGCCGAGGGGGCGGGACGTGAACCGCGCATAGGTCCGCGGCGTGCCCACCTCCCGCACCACGGCCCGCTCGCCGAGCCGCGGGAAGACCCGCCGGGCCTCGGCCACGAGCCGGTCGCCGAGGGCGGCGCGGCGGCGGGCGTGCCCGGCGTCGTCCAGGTCCTCCCAGCCGGCGAGGCCGGTGTGGGTGGACAGCATCACGGCGCGGTGGCCCGGCGGGGCGCTGTCGTGGTCGCCGGCCGCCGACACGGAGACGAACATGTTGTTGCCGTCGCCGAGCGGCTCGGCGTAGGAGCGCAGCAGCTGGTGGTGGGTGAACTCCTGCCCGGCCACCTCCTCCTCGGGCACGCCGAGGCACACCATGGCCGCGCCGCCGAGGTCGCCGGCGTCGCGGCGCAGGAAGCGCTCCAGGGCGGGGCGGGCGGCGGGGGCGAGCGACGCGGTCGTGGCCACCGGCACCGCACTGACGACCTGCGCCGCCCGGACGGTGCCGCGCGGCCCGTCGACGGTGAAGTGCGGGGCGGCGCCGGTCACGCCGGTGACCCGCCAACCGCAGCGCAGGTCGCCGCCGAGCGACCGGTAGTGCGCCACGGCGGCCCGCCAGAAGCCGCGCATGCCGCCGGTCGCGCGGGTCAGCCCGGCGCCGCGGATGGTGATGCCGAGCGCCGCGTTGACCAGCGGGGCGTCGTCGACGGAGCTGTGCACGGTGTCCTCGACGAGCATCGACAGCAGCCCGACCAGGGCGGCGTCGTCGCGCAGCCCGTGCCGCCGCAGCGCCCCGCCGAGCGTGCCGGTGACGTGCCGGGCCAGGTGCAGGTCGGTGAGGCGCATCGCCCGCGCGTTGTGCACCAGGTCGGCCGGGCCGCGCACGGGCATCCTCGCGCCCGCGCGGCTGGCCCGCCAGAACGCGTCGGAGAGCCGGTCGAGCAGCGCCCAGAACCGGCGGTGCCGGTCGGTGTCGCCGAGCGCCCGCAGCCGCTCCCGGTGCCAGGCGCCGGCGTCGCGGTGCAGCACGACGGTGCGGTCGGGCAGCCACGCCACATACCCGGGCAGCGCCTCACCGGGCAGCGGCGGCATGCCGACGGCGTCGAACAGCTCGGCGCCCACGCCGCCGGGCTCGAAGTCGACGAGCGTGGTGGCGCCGACGTCGAAGGAGAAGCCGCGACGGCGGTAGTAGCCGGCGCAGCCGCCCGCGTGGCCGTGCGCCTCGAGCACCACCGTCGTGCTGCCGGCCGCCTGCAGCCGCAGCGCCGTAACCAGGCCCGCCAGCCCCGCCCCGACCACCGCGACGTCGAACCGATCGTCCTGAACAGAAGTTCTGAACATACGTTCAACGTAGGACCGCCCCACCACCGTGTCAACAGCGGTCGATATCGGGCGGCGCGGATCGCCCGCCTTCGCTACGGTGGCCGCCGCATCACCACACGGGGGACCCAGATGATCCGACGCATCGTCACGAGCGCGGCGGCGGCAAGTGGGTGCACCTGGACCTGAAGCGGGTGAAGACCGACAGCCTCGTGTACTTCGGGCACAACACGCCGACGCAGATCAAGGCCCCGGCGAAGAAGAGCGTCGTCGAGGCCGACGACATGTACTACGGCTGAGCCCGGTTGCGGACCTCGACGACGGCGCCCGAGTCGAGGTCCACCCGGAAGCTGCGGCCGGGCGGCAGCGGCTGGTCCAGCGCGCGGACCCGCGGGCCGTTCAATGGCGGCCATGGTAGGCGGTGGCGGGCGTCGATCGCAGCGGCGCTGCCGGAAACCGGACACCGCCGGGGGCATGACAGGATGTGAACGCACCGCCGGATGATCGAGGGAGCAGTCGTGGCCGCACGTGTCGTCAGTCCCACCGGGCGAGGGTTCCTGCTGCTCGACGCGCACCCCGTCGGCTGCTTCCGCAGCGTCACCGACATGGTCGCGCAGATCCCGGCGCCGCAGGGGCAGCCGTCGAAGCTCACCGCGCTCATCATCGGCTCCAGCGCGGGCTACGGCCTCGCCGCCACCCTGGCGGGCCTGGTCCGGCACGGTTTGCAGGGCGTCGGCGTCGCGTTCGAGCGCCCGCCGGGCCGGCGCACCGCGACCGCCGGCTGGTATCGCACGATCGCCACCGACGCGGTCGCCGCGGAGGTGGGCAGCGACTTCACCTTCGTTAACGCCGACGCGTTCGCCGACACCACCAAGGACGAGGTCCTCGACCTGCTGCAGAAGCGGTTCGGTCAGGTGGATGTCCTGGTGTACAGCGTCGCCGCGCCGCGACGGACGGACCCGCGGACCGGCACCACGTTCCAGTCGGTCATCAAGCCGCTCGGCCAGGCGCACACGACGCGGACGCTCGAGTTCGACGCCGACGGCACGGCGACCCTGCGGGACGTGACCGCCGCCCCCGCCGGCGAGCAGGAGGCGGCCGACACCGTGCAGGTGATGGGCGGCGAGGACTGGTCCCGCTGGGTCACCGCGCTGCAGGACCGGGGGATGCTGCGCGACGGGTTCCGCACGGTGGCCCTGTCGTACATCGGATCCGGCCTCACCTCGGCGATCTACCGCGACGGCACGATCGGCGCGGCGAAGCTGCACCTGGAGCGGACCGCCAAGGAGCTCGACGAGCGGCTCGCCGGGCACGGCGGCCGGGCGCTGACGTCGGTCAACGGCGCGGCCGTCACGCAGGCGTCGACCGCCATCCCGGGCATCGCTCTGTACGTCAGCGTCCTGCGCGCCGTGCTCGGCGACGCGCTCCAGTCGCCGGTCGAGCAGTCGGTGCAGCTGTGGGACCAGCTGACCGGCGCGGCCCCGCTCGACCTGGACGAGCAGGGCCGGCTGCGGCTGGACCGGTGGGAGCTGGACCCCGCGGTGCAGGCCGCGGTCGCGGAGCGCTGGCACGCGATCACCCCGGAGACGATCGCCGAGGTCGCCGACGTCGACTGGTTCCGCGCCCAGTTCCGCGGCCTGTACGGCTTCGACGTCCCGGGCGTCGACTACGCGGCGCCCGTCGACCCCGACCTGGAGTGGCCCGCGCCCAGGTGAGCGCCCCGCGCCGACCTGGAGTGGCCCGCGCCCAGGTTTGCGACCGGCTACCCCGGCCCGGAGTGGCCCACGCCCAGGGCAGCGCCCGGCGCCGGGCGGGTGGCGGCGAACCAGCACGCCACCCCGAGGGCCAGCTCGACGATCCCGCCGACGACGAGGCCGCTCGCCGGTGCCCCGTCCAGCGCCGCCGACATCCCGCGCGACACCGCGTACGCCAGGTAGAACACGGCCCCGGCGACCGCCGCCGGGAACGCCAGCCGCGCCACGAACGCACCGGCCAGCAGCAGCACCCCGACGGCGAGCACCGCCCCACCGGCCGATCTGGTCTCGCTGAGCAGGTTGGGGTCGGCGCCGATGCTGATGCCGTACTGGCGCCGGAAGGCCACGGGCGCGAACAGGCTGGCGCCCCCGACCGCGACGGCCACCACCCCCGAGACGAGCAGCAGGATCCGCCGGATCACCGCCAGGCCCCAGCCGCCGCGGCGGCGCGGCAGTAGTCGGCGAAGTCCCGCGGCGGCCGGCCGAGGGCGTCCTGGACGCCGGTGCCGAGGCTGGCGTTGCGCCCGTCGAACACCTCGCCGCACAGGTCGGCGAACAGGTCGCCCTGCGGGTGCCCCGCGAGCGCCGCCCGCAGCTCCTCGACACTGACCGGCACGTACGTGACCGGCCGGCCCGCCGCCAGCGCGATCTCCGCGGCCGCCCCGGCGAAGGTGAGCAGCCGCGGGCCGGTGACCTCGTACACGCGGCCGTCGTGCCGCTCGTCGAGCAGCGCCGCGACCGCCACGTCGGCGATGTCCTCCACGTCCACGAACGGCTCGGCGACGTCGCCGGCGGCCAGGACGACGGCGCCGTCCATGACCCCCTGCCGCAGCTCTCCCTCGCCGAAGTTCTGCGCGAACCACGAGGCCCGCACGAGCGTGTAGCCGAGCCCGGACTCCCGCACGATGTCCTCGCAGCTCTCGGCGTGGTGCTCGCCGCGGCCGGACAGCAGCACGAGCCGCCGGACGCCGGCCGCCGCGGCCGCCTTCGTGAACGCCTCCACCGCGGCGGGCGCCTCGGGGGCGGCGAGGTCGGAGTAGTAGGAGACGTACGCGGCGTCGACGCCGTCCAGGACGGCCGGCCAGGTCTCCCGCCGTTCCCAGTCGAACGGTGGGTCGCTGCGGCGGGAGGCGCCGCGCACGGGGTGCCCCAGGTCGGTGAGGCGGCGGAGGATCCGGCGGCCGGTCTTGCCGGTCGAGCCGATGACAAGGTTGCTCATGTGGTCAAGCTTCGCCGGTACGGGCGAGATTATGAATCACAGGGACACCGGAAGTCTTTGCAGATCGTCCAGCATCATGGACGATGACGAGGTGACGACGACGATCCTCCCGCCGGCCGCGGACCCGCTCGGCGAGGCGCTGCACCTCCTGCGGCTCACCGGCACGCTGTACTGCCGCTCGGAGCTGACCGCACCGTGGGACATCGCCGTGCCCGCGCTGGACGGGCTCATGGCGCTGCTCGTCGTCACCGCCGGCGAGGCCGTCCTCGAGGTCGACGGCGAGCCGCCGCGGACGCTGCGGCCGCGCGGGCTGACCCTGATCCCGCACGGCACCCCGCACCGCGTCCACAGTGGACAGAGAGGGTCCCGCGCCACGCCGCTGTTCGACATCCCGGTCGAGCGGGTCAGCGAGCGGTATGAGCTGCTGCGCCACGGCGGCGGCGGCGCGCTGACCCGGGTCACCTACTGCGTGCTGCGCTGCGACCACGTCCCGGCCCGGCGGCTGGTCGCGCAGCTGCCGCCGGTGCTGCACGTCGACGGGTGGGACGACGACGGCGGCTGGCTGCACAGCACCCTGCAGCTCATCGCCGCCGAGGCGACCGCGCTGCGACCCGGCGGCGAGACGGTGCTGACCCGCCTCGCCGACGTCCTGGTGGTGCAGGCGATCCGCGGCTGGCTCGACACCGCGCCCGAGGCGCACCAGGGCTGGCTCGCGGCGCTGCGCGACGAGCACCTCGGCCGGGCGCTGGCCGCGATGCACCGGGCCCCGGAGGCGCCGTGGAGCGTGGAGTCCCTGGCCCGCGAGGCGGCGATGTCCCGTTCGGCGTTCTCCGCCCGGTTCACGGCGCTGCTCGGCGAGCCCGTCATGCAGTACGTGACCCAGTGGCGGATGCAGCTCGCCCACACCCACCTGCAGCAGTCGCCGGAGCCGCTCTCGCAGGTGGCGCACCGCTTCGGCTACGCGTCGGAGGCCGCGTTCTCCCGGGCCTTCAGCCGGACCTTCGGCGTGTCGCCGGGCGCGGTCCGCGCCGGTGCGGGCGCCACCGGTCGTTGACAAGCTCCCGATCGCCGCATTCGGGCCCGAACGGTCGACCGGCCCGCGGTTCGGAGACCGTCTGACCAGGGCGCCGGACGATCCGACCAAGGGGCGGCTGGCGTCGGGAGGGGTGCTCACGGCAGGATACGCCTGCACGGCGGGCGTCGATGCGTGGAGGCAGCCAGACGCCCGCCGGAGGACGGCTACCGGATCGGAGGGACGGCGCGAGGTGCAGGGGCGGGTGCTGGGCGGTCGCTACCGTCTGGAGGAGCAGCTCGGCAGCGGCGGGATGGCGGTGGTGTGGGCGGCGACCGACGAGGTGCTGGGGCGGGCGGTCGCGGTCAAGATGCTCGACGGGGCGCACATCACGAAGCCCGACTCGCTGCGGCGGATACGCGCCGAGGCCAGGGCCGCGGCGAACCTGTCGCACCCCAACATCGCCCAGGTCCACGACTACGGTGAGGCGTCCGACGACGGCGAGCTCGTCCCGTACGTCGTGATGGAGCTGGTCCCGGGCCCGACCCTCGCGCAGCGGATCGCCGCCGGGCCGATCGAGCCGAAGGTCGCCTTCCGCATCTGCGCCGAGATCGCCGCCGCGCTGACCGCCGCGCACGCCGCGTCGCTGGTGCACCGTGACATCAAGCCCGCCAACGTGATCGTGACCCCGGGCGGCGCGAAGGTCGTCGACTTCGGCATCGCGGCCTCCGCCAGCCCCGGCGGCGACGGGGACCTGTCCGGCCAGGTGCTGGGCACGCCGTCGTACCTGGCGCCGGAGCGGCTGACCGACGACGCGATCGAGCCGGCCTCCGACGTCTACGCGCTCGGCGTGATCCTCTACAAGCTGCTCGCCGGGCACCTGCCCTGGGCCGCGGACAGCACGACGCAGGTGCTCACCGCGCACGTGTACCTCCCGCCCGCGCCGCTGCCGGAGACGCCGGGGGTCCCGCCGGAGATCGCCGACCTGTGCCAGCGCTGCCTGCGCAAAGACCCGGCGGAGCGCCCCGACGCGCCGGAGGTCGCGGCGGCGCTCGCCGCGGCCGCCGGGCTGCAGGTCGTCCCGTCCACCCCGGCGCTGCTGGCCCTGACGGCCCTGGGGACGGCGACCGGGCCGTCGGCGGACGGCGAACCGTCGGCCCTGGTCATCCCGCCCACCCCGGCCCGGCGGTCGCGCGCCCGGGTGAGGACGGCGGCGGGCGTGGGCGCCGTGTCGGCCGCCGCGGTCCTGACCTGGGTGGCGCTGGGATCCCCGCCGATCGCCTCGGGCAGGTCCGACGACGACACGCCGTCGCCGGGCAGGTCCCGGCCCGCCGTGGCGGTCGCGACGGGTCTCCCCGCCTCGGGTACCCCCAGGTCCGGCGGTCACACCGGCACCCCGGGCCACGGCACCCCTGGCGGCGCCACGGCCGGGCCCGCCCCGGCGGGCTCCTCCGGCGGTGCCGACGTCACCGACCCGGCGCCCACGACCGTGCCGCCACCCCCGCCGCCGACCGCGGACCCGCCGCGCTCGGAGACCCTCTCCTCCGCCGGCGGCACGGTCACCGCCACCTGCGACGGCGCCGGACGCGTGCGGCTGACGTCCCCGGACCCGGCGGACGGCTACAAGGTCACGACCTTCAACGGCGGCCCTGCGGCCACGGCGGAGGTCGCCTTCAAGCGCGGCAACGCCACCATCCGGATGTCCGTCACCTGCGACGACGGCGCCCCGACCGCCACGACGACGAAGACCACCACGAACGGCTGACACGGGCGGCGTCACGCGTACGGGTCGGTGATCTCCCGCAGGTCGGTGAGGATCGCGCGGAGCTGGGTCATCCGGCGGGCGCCCAGGTGGGCCTCCCACTCCGCCTCGACCTCGGCGACGGCGGCCGCGGCGACGGTGACGGCCGCGGCGCCGCGGGCGGAGACGCGCACGAGCCGGGCGCGGGCGTCGGTCGGGTCGGGGACGCGCTCGACATAGCCCGCCCGCTCCAGCTGGTCGACGAGGAAGCCGGCGGACTGCTTGGTGATCTGCGCCTGCTCGGCGAGGTCGGTGAGCCTGCTGCCGTCCTCCGCGATGCGCTGGAACACCTTCGCCTGCGCCGGGGTGACGTCGCCGAACCCGGCGGCGGCGAGCGCGGCGAAGACCCTGCTCTCCATCGCCCGGTACGGGATGAACAGCAGCAGACCCGCGTTGAGCGACACGGTCACCGTCCTTGACGTTGGTCAGTCTCTCTGACTACATTGGTCAGAGAGACTGACTATAGCAGCGGAGCCGTCATGGACGCCGAGATGAGCTGGCAGGTCATCGCCGAGCAGCGCCGGAGCCTCGCCGACCTGCTCGAAGGCCTCACCGCCGAGCAGTGGGGCACGCCGTCGCTGTGCGCGGGCTGGACCGTCCGCGACGTGGCCGCCCACGTCGCGCTGGCGCCGCAGCCGCCGGGCTTCGCCACCATGCTGCGCGAGGCGGCCCGGGCCCGGGGCAGCTTTGACCGTCTCAACCACGACCTGGCCGTCCGGCACGCGGCCCGGTCCACCGGGCGCCTCGTCGCCGAGCTGTGGGAGCACGCGGACTCCCGCCGCCTGCCGGCCGTGACCAGCTACCGCAACATCGTGCCCGACATCCTCGTGCACGGGCAGGACATCGCCGTCCCGCTCGGCCTGCCGCACCCGGTGCCGCCGGTCGCCGCAGCCGCCGCCGCGACCCGGGTGTGGACGATGAGCTGGCCCTTCTGGGCCCGCCGCCGGCTGCGCCGGGTCCGCCTGGTCGCCACCGACACGACCTGGGCCGCCGGCCCCGACACCGGCGACGAGATCCGCGGCCCGATCTCCGCGCTGCTGCTCCTGCTCACGGGCCGCACCGCCGCGGCCCTGCCCCACCTGTCCGGGCCCGGCCTCGCCACCACCGTCCGGTAGCCACCCGTCGCCACCGGGAGCGGCCCACGGGAGCGGCCTCCGGGAGCGGCCTCCGAGAGCGGCCTCCGAGAGCGGCCCACGGGAATCGCCCTCGGCGCCTCGGAAGCAGGCCCCGGCTTCGCCACCGCCCGGGTAGTCGCCCCGCCGCCCACCGTGAGCCGGGCCCGGCGCCCGGCGGGAGCAGGCCCGGCGCGCCTCGGAGGCGGGTCAGCGGCGCCGGCGTGGGCCGCGCAGCAGCGGGCGGGCGACGCCGAAGACGAGCAGCAGCGCCAGCAGAAGCGATCCGCCGCCGACGACGGCGGCGCGGATCGCGGCCGTGCCCGGGCCGTCGCCGGAAGCCCGCGGCGGCGCGTGGGTGGTGGGCGGCGCCGGCGGGGACGGCGACGCGGTCGGGCCGAGCGGGCCGAGCGGGTCGGCGGTGACCGGTGGGACGGTGGCGGTCAGGGCCGCGTACGGGTCGATCAGCCCGTGGCCGAAGCTGTCGTCGCGGCCGGGGGCGCCCTTGTCGCGGGCGGTGGCGAAGAGGCGGTTGACGACGTTGGCCGCGTCCAGCCCGGGGTGCCTGGACCAGATCAGCGCGAGGAGGCCGGAGACGATCGCGGCGGCGCCGCTCGTGCCCGAGCCGATCGCGAAACCGGAGGGGTAGCGGGACTTCGGGGCGGCGCCGATGATGTCCTGCGCCGGCGCGGCGATGTCGACGGTCGGGTCGGCGATCGAACCGTCCCACAGCCCGCCGGTGCGGGTCGTGCCGGCGACGGTGATGACGCCGGGGTAGCGGGCCGGGAGCGGCACGTGGTCGTCGCCCTGGGGGCGGTTGCCGCCGGCGGCGACGAGGACGGCTCCCTTGGCGCGGGCGTACGCGATGGCGTCCAGCTCCGGCTGCTTCAGCTCGTCGTCGGTGAGCGTGAACGACATGTTGATGATCTTCGCGCCGTGGTCGGCGGCGTAGCGGATCGGCTCGGCGAGCGTGCCCGCGGGCGCTCCGGCCGCCCGGTTGCCGATCGGGATCGCGATCGGTAGGACCTTGGCCTTCGGGGCGATGCCGAGCACATGGTTCGCCCCGTCGCCGCCCCGGCCCGCGAGGACCGTCGCCATCTGGGTGCCGTGGCCGTCGGGGTCGTCCCAGCCCTTCTCGCTCGCCACGCCGTTGGTGCCGGCGCCGGGCAGCAGCGCGCCGGACAGGTCCGGCTGGGCGCCGTCGACGCCGGTGTCGATCACCGCGACGACGACGCCCTCACCCTTGCTGACCTGCTGGGCCTTCGCCATGCCGAGCGCGCCGAGCCACCACTGCTGCTCGCGGACGGTCTCAGCCTGTGCCGGCGCCGGGGCGCCCCCGATCAACACCCCGGCCACCAGCGCTGCCACGGCGCTGCGCGTTCTCACGCCGCGACCGTACCGGCAGGGTCAGGACCACCACCACTTCTGGTTGGCGCCGCCGTAGCAGTCGTACTGGCCGACCGGGGCGAAGTCGGCCGTGCTGTAGTACAGGACCTCGAGGCACTTGCTGCTGTACTGGTTGACGATCGAGCCGTTGCTCAGCAGGTACCACTTCTGGTTCATGCCGCCATAGCAGTCGTACTGGCCGACGGGCGCGAAGTTGGCGGTGCTGTAGTTGAGCACCTCCAGGCACCTGCGGCTGTTGACGTTGTGGTGCCGGTGACCGCCGCAGAGGCCGGCGTCGCGGCCATCGCGAGCAGCGTCGCCGCCACGGCCGCCACGACCAGTAGCTTCCGTCCTACCATTCCGTGCTCCTTACACTGAGTGCCGAAGTGCGGACCCGGCACACAGTGAGGCGCCCAACGGGCCGGCGCCGCACTCGGTCCGCTTGGCGACACTCCGGTCACCCGCGCGGTGACAGGATTCAGACAGCCAGCGGCGCCGGCGACTCCGCGCCCGGGATCAGCAGGCGGGGCGCGCCCGTGCCGTCGGCGGGCACCGACCAGACGTCGGGGCGGCCGTCGTCCTGGCGCAGCGTGTAGCCGAGGGTGGACCCGTCCAGCCAGGCCGCCTGGTCGTCGACGCTCGTCTGCTCCGCGGTCTGCGTCACCCGCATGGTGGCGAGGTCGAGCACCGACAGCCGCCAGCCGCGCTGCGGGTCGGCGTCGATCGCCTGCTTGAACGCGATCCGGGTGCCGTCCGGCGACAGCGAGGGGCACTCGACGTTGTCGCGCAGGGTTTCGACGGTGCGGGCGGCGAGGTCCCCGCGGACGAGGTACCGGCGGCCGGCCGTCGACATCGTCGCGTAGAACCGGTTGTCGTCGGCGGCGAACGTGACGCCCCAGAAGTTCACGTCGACGTTGCGGTAGGGCTTGCCCTCGTGGATGACGGTGAGCTCCTCGAGCGAGCTGATGGTCGTGCCCGTCCTGGTGTCGAGGATGCCGGTGCGGGTGGAGAACCCGCTGCTGGTGTAGGAGTCGCCGCCGACGAAGACGGTCCATGCCACGAACCGGCCCGACGGCGAGACCCTGGCGCGGTTGGGCAGGCCGGGCACGGCGACGGTCTGCCGCGGGCGCAGGTCGGCGTCGAGGACGACCACCTCGTAGGCCCACGCGGTCTGCGGCCGCAGGCACACGCCCGTGCCGGCGGCGGCGTACACCCGCAGGCACTCCACTGTGGACACGGTCCGCGGACCGGTGGGGTCCGCGGCGGCCACGGTCGCGAGGTGCCGGTCGGTGATCGTGAGCAGGCGCGGCCCCGGCGTGAGCGTCACGGCGGCGTCCTGCCCGGTCCCGGTCGCGGCCGCGGGCTCGGCGCGGTCGGCGGCGAGTGCGGTGTAGCCCGCCGCGGCGCCCGCGAGCACGACGACGGCGGCGGCGAGCACGCCGATCCGCGCCTTGTTCGACAGCTGTGTCATCGCACCGGTCCCCGTTTCCTCAGCAGCAGCAGTGTCGCGACCACGACCACGGCCACACCGGCGGCCGCGGCCCGGCTGGCGGTCTGCGGGCCCCACGCCTGCCACGCGAGTCCGAAGAGGACGGACGACACCAGGTACGCGAGCGCCTGCCCCGTCTGGACGACCGCGATGCCGGTGGTGCGCAGCCGCGCCGGCAGCACCGGCCCGGCGAGGGCGATGAGGACCCCGTCGGTGGCGGCGTAGAACAGCCCGTGCAGCGCCAGGGTCAGCACGAGCAGCGGCCACCCGCCGACCGGGCCGAAGAGCAGCAGGTAGGCCAGGCCCAGCGCCGTGTAGCCGCCGAGGACCACCGGCAGCCGGCCGATCCGGTCGGCGAGGATGCCCAGGGGTACGGCGAGCAGGAGGTACGCCAGGCTCGTGCCGACCGCCAGCATCGGGAACCACACGAGGCTGAGCTCCTCGCGGCGTTGCAGCATCAGGTACACGAAACCATCGCCGATCGTGGCGAGCCCGAGCAGGCAGGAGGCCGCCGCGAGCCGCCTGACGGGCGCGTCGCGCAGCAACCCGAACGCGGCCTTCAGCAACACCTTGTCCGCCGCGGGCTGTTCCGGCGCCGTGGCGGATTCGCTCGTCGCCGCGGACGCGGGCGCCGTGGCGGGCTCGAGCGCCGCCGCGGACTCGGGCGCCGCCAAGGGTTCGGGCGCTGCCGCCGGTCGTTCGCGGACGAACAGGGCCAGCACGACGACCGCGAGCGCCGCGATGCAGAAGCTGGTCACGAAGACCGCGTCGTAGGACTCGCCGGCGGCGGCGAGGACGGCGAGCGCGACGAGCGGGCCGAGGAACGCCCCGATGCTGTCCATCGTCCGGTGTACGCCGAACGCCCGCCCCAGCGCCTCCGGCGGCGTCGACTCGGTGATCAGCGCGTCGCGGGGCGCGGTCCGCACGCCCTTGCCGAGACGGTCGACGGCGATGACGGCGCCGATCGCCGGCACCGACCGGCCGGCGAGGAGCAGGCCGAGCTTGGCGACGGCGGACAGCGTGTACCCGAAGCCGGCGACCAGCTTGCGGGAGCGGAACCGGTCGGCGACGAACCCGCCGGCGAGGCGCAGGACCGCGGTCGCGCCGGTGTAGACGCCGTCCACGACACCGTAGGCGAGCGGGCTGACGTGCAGGCCCAGCACGAGGTACAGGGGCAGGACCGCGGTGACCATCTCGGCGGACACATCGGTGATGAGGCTGACCGTGCCGAGGGCGACGACGTTGCCGCTGACGAGTGCGATCCGGCGGCGGCGCGGGTCACCGCCGGGCGGCGCGGTGACCGGGCTGGTCACGGTCGACAGGTACACCCCGGTGGTCTCCCTCTCCTGCGGCTCCTGCGGGCAACGGTGCGCCATCGTCCGACGGCGGCGGATCTTCCCGCAACGCCCCGGAAACGGCGGGCCGGTGTGCAGCACATGAACGGGACTTTACATCGAAGTATTTCGTTATATGTTTACCTTACGGTACCGGTGCGGCCCATCGGCGTCCCTATGTTCCTTGCGCTTCTGCACACGCCCAGAGAAGGGTTTCTGGATGGGCATCCGTCTCACCCGCCCACAGGTGACGATGGCGACGGTCGCGGCGCTGGTCGCCGCCACCGCCACCGTCGTCGTGGCCGCCGCGACCCCCGCGTCGGCCGCCACGGCCACGTTCACGCCCGTCGCCGACACGTACGTCCAGAGCGACACCGCGTCCACCAACTACGGCACGGCGACGCAGATCGTCGTGGACAACTCGCCGGTGCGCCGCGTCTTCCTGCGATTCACGGTGTCGGGCGTCAGCGGCACGGTCACCGCCGCCAAGCTGCGCCTGCGCACCATCAGCGGTAACGACGGCAGCCCCGCCGGCGGCACGTTCAAGGCCATGAGCAACACGACGTGGTCCGAGACGGGCACGACCTGGAACAACCAGCCCGCGATCGACGGCGCGACCCTGGGCACCATCGGCGCCGTCAGCAAGGACGGCTGGTACGAGGTCGACGTCAAGGCGCTCGTGACCGGCAACGGCACGTTCAGCATCGGCGGCAGCTCCACGAACTCCGACGGCGCCTACTACGACTCGCGCGAGAGCGGCGCCGACGCCCCGCAGCTGGTCATCACCACCGGCACGACCACGCCGCCCTCGGGCGACCCCGTGTTCGTGGGCGCCGGCGACATCGCCAACTCCGGCTCGGGCGACAGCGCCACCGCGGCGCTGATCGACAACATCCCGGGCACCGTCTACACGCTCGGCGACAACGTGTACGACAGCGGCACGGCGAGCGAGTTCAACTCGTACTACGAGCCGACGTGGGGCCGCTTCAAGGCCCGCACCCGGCCCTCCCCCGGCAACCACGACTACGTCACGTCGGGCGCCTCGGCGTACTACAGCTACTTCGGCTCCGTCGCCGGCCCGTCCGGCCGTGGCTACTACTCGTTCGACCTCGGCAACTGGCACATCGTGTCGCTGAACTCGAACATCAGCATGTCCGCGGGCTCGGCGCAGGAGCAGTGGCTGCGCTCGGACCTCGCGGCCAGCAGCAAGCCGTGCACCCTGGCGTACTGGCACCACCCGCTCTTCACGTCCAGCTCCAACCACGCCCCGTCGACCTCGACGCGCCCGCTCTACCAGGCGCTGTACGACTACAACGCCGACGTCGTGCTGTGGGGTCACAACCACGTCTACGAGCGCTTCGCCCCGATGAACCCGAGCGGCGCCCTGGACAACGCCCGCGGCCTGCGCACCTGGGTCGCCGGCATGGGTGGCGCCAGCCACTACGCCTTCGGCACCATCCAGCCCAACAGCGAGGCCCGTAACAGCTCCGCCTACGGCGTCCTCAAGTTCACGCTCCACGCCAACACGTACGACTGGCAGTTCGTCCCCGTCGCCGGCCAGTCCTACAGCGACAGCGGCACCGGTTCCTGCCACTGACCGCACGCTCCACCGTCCGCCGGGGTGCACGCGTTGCCGTGTGCCCCGGCGGCCCGGCACATGACGAACGGCAGCCGGAACCTTGGCCGTCCGGCACTCCCCCGCGTGCCGCCCGCGAAAATACGGTCCACGGCATGGATCTCACGTGGTTGCAACGGTTCGGCGCCGCCAGCGGCGTCCTGCTCGGGCTGTCGATCGGCGTGCCGGGCGCGGTGGAGGCGTTCACCGGCGAGACGTCGGCGACGAGCTTCGTCCTCGGGCTCGGCACCGCGCTCTCCGCGCCCGCGGTCACCGCCCTCTACCTGCACCATCGCGCCGCCGCCGGCAGATTCGGGGCGGCCGCCTACGCGGTGAACGTGCTCGGTCTCGGGCTGTTCACCGGCGTCGCGTTCGCGCTCAACCTGGTCCTGTTCCACCTCGACGAGTCCACTGTGGACACGCTGCGGGACGGACCGTTCGGCACGGCGCTGCTGATCAGCGCCGTGGTGTTCGTCGCCGGCACGATCCTCTTCAGCGTCTCGATGCTGCGCTCCGGCGGTTTCCCGAGGCTGCCCGCGGCGGGTTACGGCGTGTCGCTGACGCTGCTCGCGGCGCTGGCCCCGCTGCCGGACACCCTGGCGACGAGCCTGGTGCACGTGCTGGCCGCGGCGTCGATCGGGTGGCTGGCACTGTCCGTGCTGCCGGCCTCCGGTGGACAGTAGCCTGAATCGCATGATGCGCCCGCCGTGGCTGCCGTTCGTCGTGTACGGCGCGGTCCTCGCCGCCGGTCTGCACCATCAGGTCAGGGCCGGCGGCGTCGCACAGGCCGCCGTGCTCGTCGCCGCGATCGGGGCGCTCGCCGGCCTGGAGCTGGTCGAGCGCCGCGTCGCGGCGCCGGCGGCGGTGTTCCTGACCGCCAGGACCGCGCTGTTCGTGCTGGTCGCGGCGCTCGACGGCGACGGACTGGCCAACCTGCTGTTCCTGCTGGTGCCGTTCGCCGCGTACTTCGCCTACGGAAGGAAGGTCGCGGTCACGCTCGCGGCGGCGGGCGTGGCGGTGCCCGTCGGGTGGCTGAGCGTCGCCGACCCCCACTGGTACACCGCCGGCGAACGGGTCAGGGACGTGCTGATGCTGGCCGTCGGCATGTGCCTGGCGGTCGCGATGGCGGCGGCCGCGGTCGGCGAGTCCGACTCGCGGGCGAGGCTGCGGCTGGCGCTCGACGAGGTCGCGGAGCTGTCCGCGGCGGCGGAGCGCGGGCGGGTCGCCCGGGACCTGCACGACAGCCTCGGACACCACCTGACCGCGGTCAGCATCCAGCTGGAGAAGGCGGCGGCGTTCCGCGAGCGGGATCCGGTGGCGGCCGATCAGTCGGTACGGGCGGCGCGCGACTCGGCGGCACGCGCCCTGCACGAGGTGCGCGGTGCGGTACGGGCGTTGACGGCGCCGTTCTCGCTGACCGGCGCGCTGGCCGACCTCGCCGGCGAAGGGGTGGACGTGACGGTCCTCGGCGACGAGCCGGACCTGCCGCTGGTGGCGCGGATCGCGGTCTTCCGGGCGGCGCAGGAAGGCGTGACGAACGCCCGCCGGCACGCGGGCGCCGGCCGGGTCACGGTCCGGGCGACGTTCGGCGGCGGCACGGCGCGGCTGGTCGTCGCCGACGACGGGCACGGCTTCGCGGCCGGCGCGGCCGAGGGCTTCGGGCTGCGGGGCATGCGGGAGCGGCTCGCCGCGGTCGGCGGCAGCCTCGCCGTCACCGCCGGCCACACCAGCGAAGACACGGCCACCGACGGAGACACGGCCACCGACGGAGACGTGGACACCGGTCGCGCCACCGCAGACACGGCCACTCGCCACAGCGGCAGCGCGGCAACCGGCGAAGACACGGACACCGGCCGCGCCACCGCAGACACGGCCACCCGCCACAGCGGCGGCACGGCAACCGGCGAAGACACGGACACCGGCGACACCAACGTTGACCCGGCCACCGGCGAAGACACGGCCACCGAACACGGCAACAGCAGCGCGGATACCAGCCACACCGGCGGAGACACGGCCACCGAGCACGGCAACGGCGGCGACAGCGGCGCCACAGCAATCGGGCGCCGCGACGGCGGCACCACGTACAGCGGCGGCGGCGCGGCCACGAAGCGCGGCGGCGGGCCCGGGGTCACCCTCACCGTGACGGTGCCGGCGGCATGACGGCGGTCCGGGTCCTTGTCGTCGACGACCAGCAGCTGGTCCGCGACGGCATCGCGTCGCTGCTGGGCATCCAGCCGGGGATCGACGTCGTCGGCACCGCCGCGGACGGCGCCGAGGCGGTCGCGAAGGCCCTCGACGCCGCGCCGGACGTGGTGCTGATGGACGTCCGCATGCCGGTCATGGACGGTGTCGAGGCCACCCGGGAGCTGTGCGAGCGGCTCCCGGGCTGCCGGGTCGTGATGCTCACGACGTTCGACGACGACGAGTACGTGACGCGGGCGCTCCGGGCCGGCGCCAGCGGCTACCTGCTCAAGGACCTGGCCGCCGCCGACCTGGCCGCCGCGGTCCGCCTCACGCACGCCGGGGTGGCGCCGCTCGCCGCCGGGGTCGCCGCCCGGCTCGCCGCCGCGACCCCGGACCCGCCCGTCCCGGCGGGCGGCGCGCTCACGGCCCGGGAGGTCGAGATCCTGCGCCTGGTCGCGACGGGCGCGACGAACCGCGAGATCGGCCGGGCCCTGTTCGTCAGCGAGGGCACGGTGAAGAACCACGTGTCGCGGGTGCTGACCCGGCTCGGCCTGCGCGACCGTACCCAGGCCGCCCTCTACGCCCGCGAGCACGGCCTCCTCGCTGACTGAGCACACCGCCGCGGGCCCGCCTTCAATGGCTGACCGGCACGCCGCGGACGTAGACGGCGCGGATGTCGTGCAGGGCGGCGGGATCGCGCAGCGGGTCGCCGGCGACGACCAGGAGGTCGGCGTCGAAACCGGGCGCGACGCGGCCCTTCCGGTCGCCGAGCCCGCACACCGCCGCGGCGACCGACGTGACCGCGCGGAGCGCGTCGACCGGCGTCATGCCGATCCCGGCGAGCTGCGCGACCGCCCACCGCACGACGTCCGGCGGTTTGATCGGTGCGATGCCCGCGTCGGTGCCGGCGGTGATGACGGCGCCCGCCTCGTGCATGCGGCGACTCCCGGCGTGCAGCAGCGGCAGGCGGGACAGGACGGCCGGCGGCGGGGTGAAGCCCGGGACCGGCCTGACGCCGATCGTGATGCCGAGCGCCACCCGCCGCGCCACGATGGCGGCGAGCACCGCGTCGGGGACCGGTTCCACGCTGTCCGCGGTCGTGAACGACACGTGCTCCAGCCCGTCGACCCCGGCCGCGAGGGCGTCGGCGATCGCCTGGGTGCCGTGCGCGTGCGCGGTGACGGGCAGCCCGAGCCGGTGCGCCTCGTCGACCGCGGCCCGCAGCTCGGCGACGCCGAACTGGGACCGCTCCGGCAGGGTGCCCGGCGTGAGGTTGCCGCCGCTCGCCATGATCTTGACGATGTCGGCGCCGCGCTCGGCGCGCTCGCGGACCCCGGCCCGGACCCCGGCGGCACCGGCCGCGGTGGCACCACCGAGGAAGTGGCAGTGCCCGCCGGGCGTGGTGATCGGCGGCCCGGCGGCGACGATCGTCGGCAGCGTCGGGTCGCCCGCCACCGCGTCGCGCAGCGCGAGGGCGAGGTAGCCACGGTCGCCGAGGTCGCGGACCGTGGTCACGCCGCCGCGGGTGGCGTGCCGGGCGGCGGCGGTCATCGCGGCGAGCGCCGCCGCCTCGTCGCGGCCCGCGAGGGCGCCGACCGGGTCGGTGGACGTGTCGAACGCCAGGTGCACGTGGGTGTCGACGAGCCCGGGCAGGATCGTCGCGTCGCCGAGGTCGACGACGGCCGCCCCGGCGGGCACGGGCACGCCGGGGCCGGCGGCGGTGATCCGGCCGCCGTCGACGATCACGACCGGGTCGGGGGTCAGGGAGCCGGCGGCGCCGTCGAACAGCCGCGCCGCGCGCAGGACGATGGTCACGGCGCTCAGGATGCGCCCGCGCCGCCGTCCGGCGCATCAGTGCTACCACGGAGGTGCCACTCATCCGCGCGGGCGGACAGGGCGCGGCGCTCCTCGTCGCTGTGCGCCGCCGCGGCGGCCCGCCGGAACAGCTCCGCGGCGCGCGCGTGCTCGCCGAGCCGCCCGGTGAGGTCGGCCTCCACCGCCAGGGCGTGCGGGTGCCCGTCGAGCGCGCGGACCGCGGCGAGCAGCGCCAGGCCTTCCCGCGGCCCGTACGCGTAGCCGTGCGCGACGGCCCGGTTGAGCTCGATCACGGGTGACGGCTGCGCGGCGGCGAGCCGGTCGTAGCAGGCGGCGATCCGCGCCCAGTCGGTCAGGTCCGGCGACGGGGCGGTGGCGTGGCAGGCGGCGATGCGGGCCTGCAGCGCGTACGGGCCGTCGGCCGTCACCCGCCGCAGCACCTCGACCGCCTCGGCGATCGCCGCGTGGTCCCAGCGGCCGCGGTCCTGCCGGTCGAGGGTGAGCAGCTCGCCGTCCGCGCCGCGGCGGGCGGCGCGCCGCGAGTGCTGGAACAGGAACAGCGCCAGCAGCGCCGGCACCTCCGGCTGGTCCGGCATGAGCCGCTCGACGAGCCGCGCCAGGCGGATCGCCTCGTCCGCGAACGCGGGCTCGCCGTCGGCGTTGTAGCCCTGCGTGAACAGCAGGTACAGCACGGCGAGGACGCCGGGGAGGCGTTCGGTGAGCGCCCGGCCGGCCGGCACCCGGAACGGGATGCCGGCCGCCGCGATCTTCGACTTGGCCCTGGTGAGCCGCCGGGTCATCGCGGACTCGGTGACGAGGAACGCCCGGGCGATGTCGGCGGTCGGCACCGCGCAGATGGTGCGCAGCGTCAGCGCCACCCGCGCCTCGAGCGGCAGCGCCGGATGGCAGCAGGTGAAGATGAGCCGCAGCCGGTCGTCGAGCTCGCCCGGGACCGCTTCTTCGGCAGGGGTCAGCACGGCGATCTCCTGCAGCTTGCGGCGCTCCACGGCGGCGCGGCGCAGCACGTCGACGGCCCGGTTGCGGGCGGCCGTCATCAGCCACCCGCCCGGGTTGTCCGGCACGCCGTCGCGCGGCCACCGCTCCAGGGCCGCGGCGAGGGCGTCCTGCGCGCAGTCCTCGGCCAGGGCCCAGTCGCCGGTGACCCGGATCAGCGTGGCGACGATCCTCGGGTAGGCGCCGACGGCCGCCGCCGCGACCGGATCGCCGTCAGCCGGCGGGTTACGCAAAGGTCGCGAACGGCCGCAGCTCCAGCCGCCCGGCCCGCGCCATCGGGTGGGCCCGGGCGACCTCGATCGCCTCGTCCAGGTCGGCGCACTCCAGGATGTCGAACCCGACGATGACCTCCTTGGTCTCGGTGAACGGGCCGTCGGAGACGAGCAGCTCACCGTTGCGGACCCGGACGGTCGTCGCGGCGGACGTCGCGGCCAGCTGGTCGCCCGTCACCCGCCGCCCCGCGGCGTCGTGCTCGGCGACCCAGGCGAGGATGTCGGGCTCGGGCGCCGGGTCGGTGTCCGGCTCGGTGTCGGTGCAGACGAACATCATGTACTTCACGGTGACGGGCCCTTCGTTCGACAGGATCTCACCATGGTGACGAACGGGACCCCGCCCAACGGACAGCGAGCGCGGAAAAAATCATGCGAGCTGGAAGCGGGACACGACCTGCTGCAGCTCCGCCGACATGCGGGCGAGGTCGTCCGCCGACGTACGGGTCTGCGTGACACCCTCGTTGGTGGCCCGGCTCGCCCTGCGCGACGCCGCTGATGTTGCTGGCGATCTCGTTGGCGCCGGACGCGGCCTCGGCGACGTTGCGGGTCATCTCGTTGGTGGTGGCGCTCTGCTGCTCGACGGCGGCGGCGATCGTCGTGGCGTACTGGTTGGTCTCGTCGATGACGGCCGCGATCTGGGTGACGGCGGCGACGGCGGCGGCCGCGTCCTGCTGGATCGCGTCGATGCGGGCGGAGATGTCGCCGGTCGCCTTCGCGGTCTCCTGCGCCAGGTCCTTCACCTCACCGGCGACGACGGCGAAGCCCTTGCCGGCGTCGCCGGCCCGCGCCGCCTCGATCGTCGCGTTCAACGCCAGCAGGTTCGTCTGCTCGGCGATCGCGGTGATCGCCTTCAGCACGGTCGTGATCTCGCCGCTGGAGTGGCCGAGCTTGCGGATCGTCTCCGATGCCTGCTGCGCGGTCACCACGCCGCCGCCGGCGACCCGGGCGGCGTCGGCGGCGCTGCGGGCGATCTCGGCGATGGCGGCACCCATCTCCTCGGTGCCGGCGGCCACCGTCTGGACATTGCTGGACACCTCCCCGGCCGACCGGGACACGACGGCGGCCTGGGTGCTGCCGTCCGCCGCGCTGACGGCGATCTGGTTGCTCACCGCCGACAGCTCCTGCGCCGCCCCGGCGAGCGATGCGCTGCTCGCGCCGACGGCGAGCACCGACTCGCGCACCTGTGCGGTGGCGGTGTTCAGGGCGCCCGCCATCGCGCCGAGCTCGTCGGCGCCCGCGACGTCCGCGGTCCGGGTGAGGTCCCCGACGGCGATCCCGGCGACGACGTGCCCGACCTGCGCCACGGCCCGGACCAGCTGACCGGCGACGAGCAGCGCGAACAGGACCGCCAGGGCGAGCCCCGCGACGAGCAGCGCCCACGTCCTGCGCTGCGCGTTGTCGTAGGTCGCCTTCTTCGCGGGGTCGGCGCTGAGCGCGTGGTTGAGCGCGGCGACGCGCACCGTTGACATGTCGTTGCGGGCCTCGCTGAGTCCGGCGACCGGCAGCAGCCCGCGGACGTACAGCGCCTCCGCCTCCGTCTTGAGCTCGTGCAGGCGCACCGACGCGAGGGCCGCGCCGGCGACCGCGACGACGCCCAGGATCGCCACGACGAGCAGCACCTTGGTGCGGACCGCCCGGTTCGCGAGCCAGCGCGTCATCGCCATCACCTCGAGGTTCAGATCGGTTGCGGTCAGGTGTGCCTGAGGTGACTCCCCGCACCGTTTCGCCCGCCGCACCAGGGGCACCACTACTGGTGGGTGCCGGCAGCGGCACCGGACCGACCTTCTGTGATTGGGGTTCGCCATGGGACTGAGCGACAAGATCGACAACCAGGCGGAAGAGACCGCCGGCAAGGTCAAGGAAGGCGCGGGCAAGGCCACCGGCAACGAGCGGCTCGAGGCCGAGGGCAAGGTCGACCAGGCCTCGGGCAGCCTCAAGCAGGCCGGCGAGAAGGTCAAGGACGCGTTCAAGGACTGATCGCGGTCGCCAGGGCCCGCGTCCGGCTGGACGCGGGCCCTTGACCTGTCCATGGCCGGCCGCTCAGCCCGGGTGCCTCCCGCGGCGGCGCAGGTCGGCCTCGGTGGCGTGCCGGTGCGCCACGGCGATCAGGGCGTCGAGGTCGGCGGCGGTACGGCCGCCGGGGTTGAGCACGCAGACCCAGCCCTGCCGCCCGTACGCGGGATGCGGCAGGATCTCGTCGAGCCCGGCGAAGTCGATGCCCGCCTGCCGCTCGGGCAGCTCCGCGGGCGGATAGCCGAGGTGCGCCTCGAACGCCTCGCGCCCGGCGTGCACGTTGACCCGGAACACGCCCGGCCGGTCCAGCCGCGACGCCTCGTCCCAGCCGGGGGTGTCCCGCCCGACGATCGTCGCGAACGGCATCCTGCGGTCCGGGCCGACGTAGAAGAACCGGTCGCCCCAGCTCGTCACCGGCGCCCCCGACTCCTGCGTCGCGAGCAGCAGCTCGACGCCGGGCAGGGCGAGGATCCGGCCGGCGATCGCCTCCGGGGTGGCAGCGTCAGTCATGACTTCAACCGTATCGTTGAACCACCCAGTGAAGGTTTGACGCGCTTCGTTAGTACAGTGGCCGCGAAAGCCTCAAGCGGGGCGCTCCGCACGGGGCATGAACAGCCGGACCGTGACCCCGCGGGCGGTGCTGGTGATGTGCAGGTCCCGGCACAGGTTGCGGACCATCCACAGGCCGCGGCCGTTGATCTCCTCGGGCGCCGGCAGCTCCTGCGGCACGAACTCCGGCAGGCCCGGCCCGTGGTCGCTGACCTCGACCCGCACGCCCTCGTCCGTCTGCTCGATGACGATCCGCCCGCTGCCGCCGCCATGGCGGATCGCGTTGGCGGCGAGCTCACTGACCGCGATCACCAGTTTGTGCACGTTGGACGCGGAGACGCCGGCGAGGCGGGCGGTCTGCTCGACGAGGTCCCGGACGCGGCGCAGGCCGTCACCGGTGAATTCGCGAGTCACAGAGCGCATCCGGTCGCGTGCCATCGTCACCGCGCCCCTACGCATGTCTCGTCGCCTGCCACTTCGTCCCCCCGCCCAAGACTTGTACCCATCGGGCGGGATCCCGAATCCTGCCGGGGTTCGAATGGCAAGCCCCGGCCCGGCCATGGACACCGCGGAAAGGCGGCGACGCGGCGGCCGGCGGTCACACGGGCAGCTGCTGGGCCGTGGGTCGCAGGACGTCGCGGACGAGGTCGGAGGCCTGCGGCATGCCGGGGCGCGCGGTCGCGCCGGCACAGGCCTGGGACTCGGCGGCCCGGGCGGCGGTGGCCAGGTCGGCGAGCTCGGCGGCGGGGATGCCGGCGCGCAGCAGCGGGAACTCCTCGGTCGACTCGCGCCGGGTGTGGGCGAGCAGCATGGCGTGGACGGCGGCCAGGCCGTCGACGTCGCCGAGGCTGATGGAGATGTCGGCGAGGGCCTCGCTGATCCGGCGCTCCTCGTCGAGCAGGTGGTCGGCGAGGTGGTCCGGGGGGTCGAGGTGCCGGGTGAGCGGGTGGACGATCTCCTCCTCGATCGTCTCGTGGACGGCGATCATCCAGGCGAGCTCGCCGAACGCGGTGTAGCGGTCCTCCCCCGCGGCGGCCGCGGTCCTGTCGAACTGCTCGTCGATCCGGGACTGGTGCTCGGTGAGCATCGCCGGCAGGTCGGCCACGCCGGCGGCCGGCATCGTGGCCATCAGCTCCTGCGGGTCACGGTCCTCGTGCAGGCGGAGCAGGTCACCGGCGGTGTGGAGGGCGGCGAGCTCCATCTGCAGGTGCAGCTCCCACAGCTGGCGCAGCCGGCGGTCGGTCTCCTGTTCCAGGAACGTGTGGTACATGGCGCAGGCGGCGCACTCCTGGACGACCAGCTGGGCCCAGAGGCTCTGGTCGCCACCCGGGGACAGGGCGGCCCCGGCGAACGGGTGCAGCGCGGCGAGCGTGTCGTGGCGGGCCGTGGCGGCCAGGCCGAGGCGCTGCACGGCACGCTGGGACTCCAGGTCGGGGCAGCGCAGGGCGGCACGGCGGTTGAACAGGGCGGCAGCCGCCTGAAGGGCTTCCATCTCGTCGACCCGGCCGCGCGCGCCGGGCTCGGCGGAGCGCAGTTGGGTCGCCTCGACGTCGAGCTCGTGCCAGTGCCGGCCCTGGCGGCCTACCGGCAGTCCCGGGTGCTCCAGCGGGTTGAACATGGGCCCTCCCTCGGCAAACCGAACCAGCCGTGACGAATCCGAACAAAGCGTGACAAATCAGCAAGTTCACGCGGCGAATCCGAACCAGGCGTGACGCGGGACGCGTGACAAGGAAGCGCTACCCAGCTTCGGCGGCGCGACACCCATCCTCCTCCGATCCGGGGGCTCGCGAAGCAAAGATCGAGCGCCGGGAACGACCCATTGACTTTTAGTTAACTTTCTTTATCGTTGGGCATCAATCAGACCAACGCTGGAGGCATAGATGGCGCTACGACACCGGCTGGTGCTGGTCGCCGCCGCGACGATCCTGGCGGCGGGCGGCACGGCCGTCCTCGCCGGGACCGCGGAAGCGGCCGGCTCGCTGACCGCCACCCTCACGTACGACTCCGACTGGGGCTCCGGCTACCAGGCGAAGTACACGATCGCGAACGGCTCCGCGACGACCGTCACGTCGTGGAAGGTCGAGTTCGACCTGCCGGCCGGGACCACGCTCGGCAGCTACTGGGACGTCCTGGCCAGCCAGGCCGGCACCCACGTCACCGCGACGAACCGGACCTACAACGGCACGCTCGCGCCGGGCGCGTCGACCAGCTTCGGGTTCCTCGTCTCCGGCGGCGGCAAGCCCGCCAACTGCAAGCTCAACGGCGCCAGCTGCGCCGGCGTGGCCGACACGCAGGCGCCGACCGCCCCGGCGAACCTGCGCGGCACCGGTGCGACCTCGTCCAGCGTCAGCCTCGCCTGGAACGCCTCGACCGACAACGTCGGCGTCACCGCGTACGACATCTACCGCGGCGGCACCCTGGCCACCACCGTCACCGGCACGAGCGGCACCGTCGGCGGGCTGTCGGCGTCTACGGCCTACACGTTCACGGTCAAGGCGCGCGACGCCGCGGGCAACACCTCCGCCGCGAGCAACCAGGTCAGCGTCAGCACCACCGCGGGTGGTGGCGGCGGTGGCACCGCGGTGCCCGTCGCACCGTACGTCGACATGGGCGCGTGGCCGACCCCGTCACTGCCCGACATGGCGACCGCCGGCAACCTGAAGAGCTTCACCCTCGCGTTCGTCAACAGCGCCGGGTGCAAGGCGTCGTGGTTCAACGCGTACGACCCGAGGGCCGCGTGGGCGAAGGACCAGATCGACGCGATCCGCGCCCGCGGCGGCGACGTCAAGATCTCCTTCGGCGGTGCGAGCGGCATCGAGCTCGCCCAGGCCTGCGGCACCCCCGCGGCCGTCGCGGCGGAGTACCAGGCCGTCGTCGACGCGTACCAGCTCAACTACATCGACCTGGACATCGAGGGCGCGGCGGTGGCCGACCCGACCACGGTCGCGCGCCGGTCGCAGGCCCTCGCGCTGCTGCAGGCCGCCCGGCCCAACCTGAAGATCTCGCTGACCCTGCCGGTCCTGCCGGAGGGCCTCACCGCCGACGGCGTGGCCGTGGTCCGCTCCGCCCGCGACGCCGGGGTGAACCTCGACCTGGTCAACGTCATGGCGATGGACTACCAGCGCAGCAGCGGCGACTACGGCAACTTCGCCGTGCAGGCGGCGCAGTCGACGTTCGCGCAGCTCAAGACGCTGTACCCGGCGAAGACCGACGCGCAGCTGTGGCGGATGGTCGGCGTGACGCCGATGCTGGGCAAGAACGACGACGGCGGCACCTACGACCAGGCCGACGCCCGGCAGCTGGTGGCGTTCGCGCAGGCCAACCACCTGGGCATGCTGTCCTTCTGGGAGACCACCCGGGACCGCAACGCGTGCAACGGCGCGCTCTACATGTGCACCAACATCCCGCAGCAGCCCTACGAGTTCAGCCGCATCTTCGCCGCGTACACCGGCTGAGTCGGCTCACGCACTGAGCCGGGACGGCTCACGCACTGAACGGCGTCGCCGGTGGAGCGGACCGGCGGCGCTGTTCGGCCGTGTCGTGCACCGTCTCCGTCGCGGGGTGGGAGAACAGCGCCGGAGCGATCTTCGCCCGCGCCGGCGCCTCGACGCCGACGGCAGGGGCAGAGGCAGGGGCGGCGCTGGGAGCGGGCGCGGGCGCGGGCGCACCGCCGGCGGGTCGCAGCGCGGCGGCGGCGTCAGCGGCGGACATCGCACCGGAGCAGACCGCCCGCCACAGGGTCATGGCGGCGCCGGACACGGTGACGACCTGCCGGTCGAGGGCCTCCGGCGTCGCACCGGCCTTGGCGAGCACGGCGGCCGCGGCCGGCTGCAGGTCCACCCACGGGCCCACGGTCGCGGCGGTGAACCCGGCCGACGCCCACTGCGCCGCGAGCCGGCTGATCCGCTCCGCGACCGCCACGGGCACGACGTCACGGCCGCTCGGGCGCTCACCCAGCAGCGCCCGCGCCAGCTCGGTCAGCTCCGTGATCGGCACCCACCCAGCCTCGCCCCCGCTCACTGCGGTCTTCTGTGTGGGTCGGCGGCCAGCGGTCGGTTCCATGCCTCCATGATCCCTCATCGCGTGACCGGCCGGCTACGCGCACCCCTCCATGACAGCGCGTGACGCAGCAGCGGGCGGTAGACGCGGGCCGAGTCGGACAGCGAACCGAAGTGCGAGGTGCCGTTGTCGCCGATGTACGTGGTGGCGATGACCGTCTCGTTGATCTGCCGACCGGCGCGCGCGGCGTGCAGCAGGACGTTCATCTCGTACTCGAACCGTTCGCCCGGGATCCCGCACAGCCAGTGCAGCAGGTCCGCCGGGTAGCCGCGCAGCCCGGTCTGCGTGTCCCGGACGTCGCGGCCGGTCGCGGCGCGGAACAACACGCGGGTGACGGCGTTGCCGAAGCGGCTGCGCAGCGGCACCCGGCCCTCGAAGCGGCGCACGCCGAGCACCATCTGGCCGCCGACCTCCACGTGCTCGGCGACCCGGAGGATGTCCGCCAGGAGGTGCTGACCGTCGGGGTCGGCGCAGACGACCGCCCGGCCGGGGTGGGCCGCGGCGATGTGCCGGAAGCCGGTCTTCAGCGCCGCGCCCTTGCCGCGGTTCGTCCCGTGTCGCAGCACCGTGCAGCCCAGCTCCCGGGCGCGGTCCAGCAGGCCCGCGGCGGCCGGTCCGCTGCCGTCGTCGACCACGACGACGTGCGCCCCCGGCCGCGCCCCGGACAGCGCGACGATGGTGCTGACGAGGCCGTGGCCCGGCTCGTACACCGGCAGCAGAAACATCACGGATGCCTGTTACCCAGCCGGGCGGCGGCGCAATGCCGCCACCGCCGCCCGCTCGCGGCGCAGCAGCCCAGCGGGGTCGGCGACGCCCAGGAACCAGAGCCGCGACGCGACGTGCAGCGCCCGCTCCCGCCGCGACGCCGGCTCGCCGCCGGTCGCGGGCACGTCGAGCAGCGCCGCACCACGCAGCCGCAGCACCTTGCGGGCGAGGAACCGGATCCGCGGCAGGTGCCACGCGTGCGAGACCAGCCCGAGCGGGTGCCCGGGGCCGAACTCGTGCCCGGCGAGCAGGCCGTCCTCGACCGTGTGCAGCAGGTTCTCCAGGGTGCTCCGCGACCGGCACTCGGTCCGCAGCGCCGCGTGGCGGTCGAGCCCGGCGGCCCGCGCCCGCGCCACCATCAGGTCACCCTCCCGGCAGCCCTCCGGCGGTCGCGGCGCGCCCTCGGCCGCCTCCGCCCACCCGCCGCTGAACACGACCAGCGGCGCCGCCGCGGCGTCGAACGCGTCCCGGTGCGCCGAGACGTAGCCGATCGCGGCGTCGACCCTGGCGGCACCCGCCGGGGTGAGCACCCATTCCCCGCCGGCGGTCGCGACCCCTCGCCCGAACACCAGCAGCACGGTCGTCACCGGCGCCGTCACGATCCCACCGTACTCACCGCGCCGTGCTTGACTGCGCGGGTGACGGACGACGATCTCGCCTCGCTCCTGGCGCGGCTGCCGCGGCTCACCGGGCTCGAGCACGACCGGCTCGTCGTGACCATCGAGCAACGCGGCGACCCCGCGGCGATCGGGCCGCTGCGGGAACGGGTGGGTGAGGCGCCCGGGGAGGCGCTGTTCGGGCTGCACCACGCGCTGGTCCGGCTGACCGGCCACGACCCGGTGCTCCCCCTCGACCGGGACGCCTGGCCGCACGCGGTGCGCATGGCGTGGGCCGCCTGGACGCCGGCGACGGAGGCCCGGCCGCGGGTGGAAAACGTCGAGCCGCTCGGCGACGACCGGGCGAGGCTCGTGGTCGCCGACGGGCGCGGCATCGTCGGCATCGACTACGACCCGACGCCACCCGGCTCGACCTGGCCGCGCTGGTTCAAGTCGCTCCTCGTCGGCGGGTCGCCACTGTACGGGGTGGGCTCCGACTGCGGCACGTGCGAGACCACGCTGCACCTCATCGGGTGGCCGGAGCGGCCCGCGGCGGCGCTGTCGCAGCTGGTGCGGGAGCGGCTCGGCGACGTGACCGCGCTGGACGGGGACGTGCTGGACGCCGTGGCGCCGCTGCTGACAGGCCTGCGGTCCGGGCACTACCTGGCCGCGCTCGCCGACCTGGACCTGGAGGTGGTCAGCGACCCGGCCGCGTCCTGGTGCCTGCGGCGCCACGAGCTGCGCGCCGACGAGGAGCCCTTCGACGTGCCGGAGGTCGACTGGCCCGGCACCGGGCATCTCCAGCTGCGCACGACGGTGCCCGGGGTGCGGCCGACGTTCGCCGTGCTGCTGCCGTCCCAGGACCTCGCGGCGGTCGATCCCCGTACCGTGGCGGCACACGCGGCAAGGATCGCCGCGGGTGAACGGCCCGCCGCGGTGGTCACCGCGTGGGTGGAGGACCGCGACGTGCGGATGGACCACCCCGAGCGGTTCTTCGTCGGGGTGGTCCTCGACGGGCACCACAAGCTCGTCGCGTACGCGCGGCACGGCGTCCCGGCGCGGGTGCTGCTGCTGTGCCGGGTCGAGGACTCGTGGGGCCCGCCCGCGGACCGCACCGCGTTCCTCCACGAGGTGCTCGACGGCATGCTCGGCATTGACCGCGGTACATGAGCGCGTTACTTTGAGGATTCTTTACAGAAAGGTGGAGGACGTGCTGCCGAGGCACGAGCTGGACGTGCCGGACCCGGCGCCGCTGCCGTTCGCGATCGGCTCGTTCGACTGGTTCGGGCCGATGGCGCGGGCCGGCTTCCCGCACCGGCACAGCTTCCACGAGATCGTCTACGTCACCCGCGGCACCGGCGCGCACGTCGTGGACCTCGCCGCACACCGGCTGCGGCCGCCGCAGCTCTTCGCGGTCGCGCCGGGGCAGGTGCACCACTGGCGGGACGTCTGCGGGCTCGACGGCTGGGTGATCGTCTTCGCCGACGACGCGCTGCACCAGCACCCGGAGGACCGCCGCGCCCTGACGGCCCTGTCGGCCGCTCCCGGGCTGCGGCCCGCCCCCGGCGACGCGGCCGGCCTCGAGTCGCTGCTGGCCGCGATGGCGCTCGAGTACACCGAACGCCGGCCGGGCTTCACCACCGTCCTGGCCGCGCTCCTGCACGTGCTCGTCGTCCGCGCGCTGCGCCTCGGCGCGCCGCGGCCCGCGGATCCGGCGCCGGGCGTGGCGGAGCGGTTCGGCCGGCTGCTCACCCACGACACGGGGATCGCGCCGACCGTGCGGGCCTACGCGGCGCGGCTCGGCGTCTCCACCAGTCACCTGACGGAGGCGGTGAAGGCGTCCACCGGCGAGCCGCCCGGCCGGCTGATCCGCCGCGCCCAGGCCCTGGAGGCGCGGCGGCTGCTGGCCCGGACCGGGCTGAGCGTCGCGCAGGTCGCACACGCCGTCGGGTTCGCCGACCCCGCGTACTTCTGCCGCTTCTTCCGCCGCGAGGTCGGCGTCACCCCCGGCCGGTTCCGGGAGCTCAACCGGGAGTGACCCCGAACCTGAAGTACACGCTGCCGAGGGCCGCGACGAGCGCGGCGGCGGAGGCGGCCTGCGTCGTGGGGCTCCACAGCGCGAACGGGCCGACGAACGAGTTACCCTGCTGGCCGGCGCTGTTGGTGTTGTTGGCCAGGATCGAGTTGGCGGTCGTGGCGATGAAGCCGTCGTACTGGGTGCTGCTCGTCGCCTTCGCCAGGGCCCGCCCCACATAGAAGCCCACCGAGGTCGTGATGTCAACGTTGTCAGGACGGGCGGTGCCCGCCGTCAGCGGCCGCGGCCGCCCCGGATCACCAGCGACGTCGGCAGCAGGACCTGCGCGGACGGCTCCGTGCTGCCGGCGATCCGGCGGAACAGCAGCCCGGCGGCGCGCCGACCGAGCTCGGTCGTGTCGTAGGTGACCAGCGCGACCGGCCGGGGCAGCAGGTCGACCAGCTCCAGGTCGTCGAAGCCGGCGATGCCGATCTCGTCGCAGCCCTCGGCGGCGTGCAGCGCGCCGACGCAGATCCGGTTGTTGTCGGCGAAGATCGCGTCGGCGGCCGGGCCGTCCAGCAGCTCCGCCGCCGCCGCGCGGGCCGCGCCGACCGTGTGGTTGTCGAGGCTGACCAGAGCCGGGTCGTAGGCGATGTCGGCGTCCTCGAGCGCGCGCCGGTAGCCGGCGAGCCGGTCTGCGCCGGTGAAGACGGCCGGGTCGCCGCCGATGTACCCGATCCGCCGGTGCCCCTGCGCGGTCAGGTGGCCGACGGCCTGGCGGGCGCCGCCGTAGTTGTCCAGGACGACCGAGTCGGCCGGCACGCCCCGCGGCACGCGGTCGATGAACACCATCGGCGCCCAGCGGGCCAGCTCCGCGTGCAGCTCGACGTGGTCGTGCGCGGTCGGCGTGACCAGCAGCCCGTCGACCCGCCGCCGGACCAGGTCGCGCAGCAGGTCACGCTCCTGCTCGAAGCGCTGCCCGGTGCTGCCGACCACCAGCATGTGCTGGTGCCGCCGGGCGGTCTCCTCCGCGCCGCGGGTGACCCCCGACCAGAACGGGTTCGCCGGGTCCTCGATGACCAGCGCGATCGTCTCCGTGGTCTGGCCCGGCCGCAGCCCGCGGGCGATCTCGTTGCGGTGGAACCCCAGCTCGGTGATGGCCTGCTCGACGGCGTAGCGGGTCTCCGGGCGGATGTACCGCTCGTCGTTGACCACGCGCGACACCGTCGCCGGGCTGACCCCGGCGAGCTGTGCCACGTCGCGCATGGTGGGTCGCCTCGACGTCACCGGGCCTCCTCCGGGCATTGACCGCAACACCGTAGCTGATTACGTTCTCATACAGCTCCGCCAAACCCCTTGGAGCATCGATGCGACGCATCGTCACCCGGGTGGCCCTTGCCGCCCTGATCCTGAGCGCCGCGCCTGCTCATCCGGCGGCGACGACGACAAGGCCCTCACCGTCGCCTACCAGAAGTTCGGCAGCTTCACGCAGATGGACGACCAGATGAAGCGGGTCAAGACCGCCTACGAGTCCGCCCACCCCGGCTCGACGGTCAAGCTCGTGCCCATCGAGGCCGCCGAGAACGACTACTACACCAAGCTCTCGCTGATGAACCGCTCGCCGGGCACCGCACCCGACGTCATGTACGAGGACACGTTCCTCGTCAACACCGACATCGCCGCCGGCTTCCTCGCCCCGATCGACGAGTACCTCGCGAAGTGGCCGGACTGGAGCCGGTTCACCGAGGCGTCGAAGACCGCCGCCAAGGCCCTCGACGGCAAGACCTACGGCGTGCCGATGGGCACCGACACCCGCGCCCTCTGGTACAACAAGGACCTCTTCGCGCAGGCCGGCATCTCCGTGCCGTGGGAGCCGAAGACCTGGGACGACGTCCTCGCCACCGCCCGCACCGTCAAGGCGAAGCTGCCCGGCGTCACCCCGCTCAACGTCTACTCCGGCAAGTCCGCCGGCGAGGACGCCACCATGCAGGGCCTGGAGATGCTGCTGTACGGCACCCAGGACACCTTCTACGACGACGCATCCAAGAAGTGGGTCACGTCCAGCCAGGGCATGCTCGACTCGCTCGGCTTCATCAAGACGATCTACGGCGAAGGGCTCGCCCCGGCGCCGCAGGACGCGCTCGACCCCAACTTCGGCAACCACGTCGGCACCGAGCTGTTGCCGGGCGGGAAGCTCGCCATCGACCTCGACGGGTCGTGGATCAGCGGCAACTGGCTGCCCAGCGGCGCGAAGCCGTGGCCGCAGTGGTCGACCGTGCTCGGCCAGGCCGCGATGCCGACGCAGCGGGGCCAGGCACCCGGGAAGACCAGCATGTCCGGCGGCTGGGTGCTGTCGGTCGGCGCGAAGGCCAAGGACAAGCAGGCCGCGTTCGACTTCGTCAGCCTCGCGCTGAACAAGGAGAACAGCCTCGCCTACGACATCGCCGCCAGCCAGATCGCCGAGCGCGCCAACGTCGCGGCCGATCCCGCGTACCTCGCCGCGAACCCGACCCTGAAGTTCTTCACCGACCTGGTGCAGGTGACCCACTTCCGGCCGGCGTACGCGGACTACCCGCACGTCTCCGACGCGACCTCGTCGACTCGGTGCCCGCGATGATCCTGTTCATGTCCGCGTCGTCGCTGCCGTTCGCGGTGTGGATGATGAAGAACTTCATGGACAGCGTCCCCGTCAGCCTCGAGGAGGCCGCCTGGACCGACGGCGCCGGCTGGCTGCAGTCGCTGCGGCGCATCGTGCTGCCGCTGATGGTCCCCGGCCTCACCGTCGTGCTGATCTTCACGTTCGTGCTGCAGTGGGGCAACTTCTTCGTCCCGTTCATCCTGCTGCTCAGCCACGAGAAGCAGCCCGCGTCAGTGACCATCTACACGTTCTTCACCCAGTACGGGGCGGTCGCCTACGGGCGGCTCGCCGCGTTCTCCATCCTCTACACGGCACCAGTCGTCCTGCTCTACTCCGCACTGTCCAAAGTGCTCGGTGGGGCGTTCAGCCTCACCGGCGCGGTGAAAGGCTGAACCAGCACATGCGCATCGTCGGCGTCACCGGCACCGAACTGTTTCTCCCCGGCCCGCTGCAGGTCGTCCGCGTCGAGGTCGAGGACTGGCCGGGACGGCTGGACATCACCGGCGACGGCGTCGCGGGCCACGCCGACGTCCACAGTGGACCCCTGGTCGAGGTCGGCGTCTCATGTACCGCGCCGCCCGGCGCGACGGTGCCCATCCGGGTGACCGCCACCGGTGGGCACACGGTCGAGGCCTCCCTCGTCGTCGCCGAACCGGGCTGGACGGTGTGGATGGTGCCGCACTTCCACTACGACCCGGTCTGGTGGAACACCCAGGCGGCATACACGGCGACGTGGGACCGCGAGGGCCGCCTGGGCACCGAGTTCCGGGCCGCGTTCCAGCACACCGGCTTCGACCTGGTCCGGCTGCACCTGGAGACCGCCCGCCGCGACCCGGACTACAAGTTCGTCCTCGCCGAGCTCGACTACCTGAAACCCTACTGGGACAGTCACCCCGAGGACCGCCGGTACCTGCGGACCCTGCTCGCCGAGGGCCGCCTCGAGCTCATGGGCGGCACCTACAACGAGCCCAACACCAACCTCACCTCCGCCGAGTCGACGATCCGCAACCTGGTGCACGGCATCGGCTTCCAGCGCGACGTCATCGGCGGCGACCCCCGCACCGCCTGGCAGCTCGACGTCTTCGGGCACGACCCGCAGTTCCCCGGGCTCGTCGCCGACGCCGGCCTCGACTCGTCGTCTTGGGCGCGCGGGCCGTTCCACCAGTGGGGCCCGATGCTGTGGACCTACGAGCCGCGCGACGGCTGGGGCGACCCGTCGGCGATGCAGTTCAGCTCCGAGTTCGAGTGGATCTCCCCTTCGGGGCGCGGCGTGCTGACCCACTACATGCCTGCGCACTACTCGGCCGGCTGGCACATCGACGCCCAGCCGACCCTCGCCGGCGCGCAGCAGAGCGTCTACGAGCTGTTCCTGCTGCTGAAGAAGGTCGCCGCGACCCGCAACGTGCTGCTGCCCGTCGGCACCGACTACACGCCGCCGGCGAAGTGGGTGACGGAAATCCATCGCGAGTGGAATTCCCGCTACGCCTGGCCCCGCTTCGTGTGCGCGCTGCCCCGCGAGTTCTTCGCCGCGGTCCGCGCACAGCTGGCCGCCGACGGCGTCCCGGCCGCGCCGCAGACCCGCGACATGAACCCGGTCTACACCGGCAAGGACGTGTCGTTCATCGACACCAAGCAGGCGCAGCGGCACGTGGAGGCGCTGCTGGTCGACGCGGAGCTCTTCGCGACCGTCGCCGCCGCGCTGCACGGCGCGCAGTTCCCGCACGCCGAGGTCGACAAGGCGTGGCGGCAGCTCGTGTACGGCGCCCACCACGACGCCATCACCGGCAGCGAGTCCGACCAGGTGTACCTGGACCTGCTGACCGGCTGGCGGGAGGCGCACGACCTGGCGGGGTCCGTGCTGGACGGGGCGCTGGACCGGCTCGGCCCGCGACCCGGCGGGGGGCCGGACCGGTCCGTGGTCGTCTTCAACCCGTCGGCCTGGCCCCGCACCGACCTGGTCCGGGTCCGCGTCGACCTGCCTCACCCCGGCACGACCGGCCTCACGGTCGGCGACCTGCCCGTCCAGCTGGAGCACCCGCGCCGCCACGAGGACGGCACCCTCGCCTCGGTCGACGTCGTCTTCCGCGCCACCGACGTGCCGTCGCTGGGCTACCGCGCCTTTCCCCTGATGCTCTCCTCTGCCCCGGTCTCCGCCCCGGCCTTCGCCCCGGTCTCCGCCCCGGCCTTCGCCCCGGTCTCCGCCCCGGCCTTCGCCCCGGTCTCCGCTCCGGCCTTCGGCTGGACTGCGACCGGGGGCGAGCCGGTCATCGCCAACGACGTCTACCGCCTTACGGTCGACCCGGCCCGCGGCGGCTGCGTGTCGAGCCTCGTCGACCTGCGCACCGGCCGCGAGCTGCTGCGGCCCGGTCGGGTCGGCAACGAGCTGCTCGTCTACGACGAGTACTCCGCCCACCCGCGCTTCCACGAGGGGCCCTGGCACCTGCTGCCGAAGGGCCCCGCCACCCACGGCTCCGCCCGGGAGCCCGCCACCGGCGTCCTGGTCGAGCACGGCCCGCTCGGCGAGCGGATCACCGTCACCGGCGCGGCAGGCCCGCTGCGGTTCACGCAGACCCTGACCCTCTGGCCCGGCGACGAGCGCCTCGACCTCACCACCCGGGTCGACGACTTCACCGGCGAGGACCATCTCGTCCGGCTGTGCTGGCCGGTGGACGTCCCCGGCGGGCTGCCCGTCAGCGAGGTCGGCAACGCCGTCGTCGGCCGCGGCTTCGGGCTCGTCGAGGTCGACAGCGAGCAGGCGCCGTGGACCCTCGACAACCCGGCGCAGCACTGGTTCGCCGTCTCCAGCACCGCCCGCGTCGACGTGCACGACCTGTCCGGCGCCCGCCGGCACACCAGAGCCATCGGGATCGCCGAGATCGTCGCCGCGCAGGACGTGCGGGACCTCGCCGTCGCGCTGGTCCGGCGCGGGGTCACCGCCACGACGTCCCGGCCCGGCGGCCCGCGCTACGGCCGGCTCGCCGTCGACTCCAACCTGCCGGACGTGCGGATCAGCGTCGGCCGGACCCCGTTCACGGAGGCCGTCCTCGCCGCCGCGGACCCCTCGTACGCCGGCGAGATCGACCGGCAGCTCGCCGTCGCGGGCCGCGCCCGGGTGCTGGTGCCCGCGGCGCGGCCGCTGACGGACGTGTGGGTGCCCAACGCGGACCTCACCGGCGTCCTGGACCTGCCGGTGCTCATCGTCATCGGCGCCGGCGCGGTCGAGACGCTGTGCGACGACCTCGCCACCACCGGGACCGTGCCGGTGGCGCAGCCGGCGACCATCATGCCCGACCCCGACCTGGACGACCGGACCGTCGCCATCGTCAACCGCGGCATCCCCGGCTTCGCCGTCGACACCACCGGCGCGCTGCACCTGTCGCTGCTGCGCTCCTGCACCGGCTGGCCGTCCGGGGTGTGGATCGACCCGCCGCGCCGCACCGCCCCCGACGGCTCGACTTTTCAGCAGCAGCACTGGACCCACACCTTCGACGCCGCGCTCGTCGCCGGCCCCGGCGACTGGCGGGCCACCGCCCTGGTGCGGCACGGCCACGAGGTGAACCACTCGCTGCACGCCCGCGTCATCCCCGGCTCCTCCACGGAGTCCGCAAGCTACCTGACCGTCTCGACCACCGGCGACGTCGTCGTCACCGCGCTCAAGCCTTCGGGAAATCCCCTCGCCGTTGGAATCCCCCCGGCCACGGTCAACAACGTCACGGTGCGCCTCTACGAGGCAGCCGGCTCACCCACCGACGCCCGACTCGCCCTGTGGACCCCGGTGACGGACGCCCACGCGACCAACCTCCTGGAATCGCCCGCCGACCCGCTGCCCGTGCGCGACGGTGCGGTGCTGCTGTCCCTGGACGGGGCAAGCATCGCCCAGATCACGGCCGGCACGGGCCCCATCACGCCGACCCCGGCGCCGGCCGCCCCCGCCTACGCGAAGTACTGGCTGCACAACACCGGCCCAGCCCCGACCGGCAACCTCCCGGTGACGGTCCACCTCGACCCACCCGTCGCCACCATCCCCTCTGTGACGCCAGCCCCGCCAGACGTGCCCGCAACTCCGGCACTTCCCGCCACGCCGACCATGCCCGCAACTCCAGCACCTCCCGCCACCCTGACCATGCCCGCGACTCCAGCACCTCCCACCACCCTGACCATGCCTGCAACTTCCGACGCGACGGCAATTCCCACCACGCCCAAAGCGCCGGCAACTTCAGCAACTCCCGCCGTGCCCGCCACGTCTGCCGCGCCGGCAACTTCCGCTGTGCCCGCAACTTCCGCTGCGCCGGAAGAGCTCGCAACTCCGGCTGTCCCCGCGCTTGAAAATCCAACAACTCCCGCCACGCCGACACCTTCCGACGCGGCCGTGACTCCCGCCCCACTGGCCACTGTCGTCACGCCCGCCACCGATGTCGTGGGGGTGGGCGGCGGGGCGGTGGCCGTGACGGTGACCGTGGCGTCGGACCTGACCCGCGACCGCAGCACCGGCACCGTCTCGCTCGACGTGCCGCCGGGGTTCGTGGCGGAGCCGGGCGGGTTCGCGTTCGACCTGCCGCCGGGCGGCTTCGTCCAGCACCGGGTCACAATCCATCCTCCGTTGGATTTTCGGCAGGGGGTGTACTGGCTGCGCGCCCGCACCTCGCACGGTGTCGAGGACTTCGTGCGGCTGCTCGCCGGGGTCGACAAACCGGAGACCGTGACGGCCACCTGGAGCGACCCCGGCCCGTTGCGACTACGCCCAGGACAGTCCAGCCAGCTGGAGCTCTCGCTCGACACCGACGCCGCCGGGCCGATCGTCGTCGACGTGGAGCTGATCAGCCCGTGGCACACCTGGGACGTGTTCCCGGCACCGTCGCACCGGGTGGATCTGAGCGGCCGGACGACGCTGCGGATCCCGGTCACGGTCCCGGACGGGCACGGCCCGGGCACCTGGTGGGCGCTGTGCAAGGTCGCCCACGCCGGCGAGCTGCACTACACGGCGCCGGTCACCGTCACGGTGCTGCCATGACCGCCGTCGCCTGGGTGGCCGGCAGGCCGCTCGACGTCGCCGCGGTGGACGCCCGGCTCGCGGCGATGCGCCAGGGTCCTTACGCGACACGGCTCCCCGACCCGGCCACCGCGGAGGGCCGCAACCTCCGCCGCTGGCTGGTGCAGGTGCTCACCGTGGAGGCGGTCGTCGCCCACGAAGCCCACGCGCTCGGGCTGGCAGCGGCCTCCGGCGACGCGCCCCGGCAGGTGACGCTCGCGGAGGCGCTACGGTCCGGTGGCGTGACCGCGGCGGTCGTCGCGGCCCATCCCCTCGCACGGTCGCTCCGCGCGGTCGTGGCACCGCCGGCGCCCGCCACGGAGGCAAACGCAAAGGCGTACTACGACCGCAACCGGGACCTCTTCCCGTTGGATTTCGCGGAGGTGCGCGACGCGCTCGCCGCCCGGCTCGGCGCGGAGGACGCCGAGCGGCGGTTCGCGCGGTGGCTCGAGGAGCGTTGCGCCGCGCTGGTGCGGTTGGCGCCCGGTTACGAGCACCCCGGCGACCCGAGGCACCCGGACGCCGTGCACCGGCACTGACCGCTCAGCCGGTCAGGTCCAGCGCGGCCCGGACGACGGAGTCCGTGTCGATGCCGTGGTAGCGGTAGACGTCTTCCAGGCCGCCGGCCTGGCCGAACCGCGACACGCCCAGCGACAGCGTCCGCACCCGGTTGACCGTGGCCAGGAACGCGAGCGTGTGCGGGTGCCCGTCGAGGACCGTCACCATCGGCGCGGCCCGGTGCTCGGGAAACACCTGGTCGAGGATCCACGACGGCGCGTCGCCCTGCCCGCGGCGCGCCTGGACCGCCTCGAACAGGCGGCCGGGGCTGGTCACGCAGATGACCTCGGCGTCGACGCCGAGGCCCGCGAGCCGGTCCGCGGCCGCCAGGGTCTCGGTGACCATCGCGCCCATCCCGACGAGCGTGACCGCCGGGGTCGCTCCCTTCGCGGCGCGCAGCGTGTACGCCCCGGCCAGGACCTGGCGGCGGCGCCGCTCGCGGGCGGCCGGGTCGGTGGGGACCGCGGCCAGGGCCTGGTTGACCGGGCGGGTCGACAGCCGCAGGTAGGAGGAGCTGCCGTCGGGCCGGCCGAGGCGGGAGATCGCGTCGAACAGCGTCCACTCGACCTCGATCGCGAACGCCGGCTCGAAGCTGACGCAGCCGGGCTGCTCCAGGCCGATCGACGGCGTCTTGATCGACTGGTGCGCGCCGCCCTCGGCCGCGAGGCTCACCCCGGACGGGGTGCCGACGAGGATCGACTGGCCGCCGGCGTAGATGCCGTAGGACCAGGGTTCGAGGGCCCGCTCGACGAACGGGTCGTACAGCACCCCGATCGGGAACAGGGGCTGGCCCCAGCGGCTCCAGGTGGCGCCGAGCTCGCCGATGAGACCGACCAGGTTGACCTCGGCGATGCCGAGCTCCATGTGCTGACCGGTGGGGCGCTCCCGCCAGTGCATCGTGGTCTCGCTGTCGTCGGCGAACCAGTTGTGCCGCTCCGTCGGCGACCACACGCCGACCTTGTTGAGCCAGCCGGCGAGGTTGGTGCTGGAGCTGACGTCGGGGCTGACGGTGACCACCCGGCGGGCCGCCTCGGGCGCCTCGCGGGTCAGGTCGAGCAGCGCCCGGCCGAGCGCGGCCTGCGTGGTGGACGTGCCGGACGGCGTCCGGCCGATGTCGGTGGGGATGGCGGGTGGCGCTACGGCCGCCGGGGTCTCGCGCCGCAGCCGGTCCGCCGCGTCGCGGCACAGCCTGCCCGCGGCGGAGTCGGCGGCGAACCGCGCCCACGGCCGGCCGGCGTCCATGCCCAGGCCGGCGGCGAGCTGCTCGTACTGCTCGACGGTCAGCAGCGAGGAGTGGTTCTGCGGGTGGCCCTGGGTGGGCAGGCCGTAGCCCTTGATGGTGTACGCGATGACGACCGTCGGGCGGGTGTCGTCGATCTGCGCGAAGGCGGCGCGCAGCGCGTCGAGGTCGTGGCCGCCGAGGTTGCGGATCGCCTTCGTCAGGGTGTCGTCGTCGAGGTCCGCGACCAGCGCGGCGACCTTCGGGTCGGTCCCGGGGAGCCGCGCCCGCAGCTCGTCGGCGCCGCAGCGCAGCAGCCGCTGGTACTCCGGGTTGGGCATGTCGATGATCCGGCGCTTGAGCTCCGCGCCGCCCGGCCGGGTGAACAGGTCTTCCAGGAGCCGGCCGAACTTCACCGTGATGACCTGCCAGCCGGCGGCGGCGAACATCTGCTCCAGCCGGCCGGCGGCGATGTGCGGCACGACCCGGTCCAGGGACTGCCGGTTGAGGTCGACGATCCAGACGACCTCGCCGAGCTCCGCGACGGACGCGTCGAGCATCGCCTCCCACACGGCGCCCTCGTCGAGCTCGGCGTCGCCGACGAGTGAATACTGCCGGCCGCCGCCGGTCCTCGCGTCGGTCTGCGCGTCGACGAACCGCCTGGCGATCGCGCCCCAGATCGGTGCGGTCGCGCCGATGCCGACCGACCCGGTCGAGTAGTCGACGGGATCGGGGTCCTTCGCGCGGCTCGGGTAGGACTGCAGCCCGCCGAACTCCCGCAGCCGTGGCAGGTAGGACTCGTCCAGCTCGCCGAGCAGGTAGTTGACGGCGTGCAGGACCGGCGACGCGTGCGGCTTGACCGACACCCGGTCCCCCGGCCGCAGCTGCTCGAACCACAGCGACGTCATGATCGACACCATCGACGCGCACGACGCCTGGTGCCCGCCGACCTTGAGCCCGCTCGGGTTGGGCCGGACCCGGTTGGCATGGTGGACCATGGCCGTGGACAGCCACAGCACCCGGTCCTGGACCTGCTGCAGGGCGTCGGGCTCGGCCTGATCCGTCACGGGCACCACCGGTGTGTGGAGGATGCTGGTCATGATGCCACAGTAGGGTGGAATATATGATATACGCAAGAGTCTCCTGTGGCGGCCGTTGCAGGTGTACGACTCCCCTGTGTGGCAAGGCGATCCAGGCACCACACCGAAACGCACGCGGATGCGCTACCGTATATTCGTGGTGTCTGAGGCGTCGCTCGAGAAGTCAGCCGGCCGGGTCGGACTGCGGTCCGTCGCCGGGCCGAACTCCGCCGTGGACCGGGTGACCGCCGAGATCAGGCGCGGCGTCCTCAACGGCACACTGAAGGCCGGCTCGAGCTTCTCGATCGCCGACCTGAGCGTGCAGCTCGGGGTGAGCCACATCCCCGTCCGCGAGGCCCTCCGGCGCCTGGAGACCCAGGGGCTCATCACCCTGCGCCCCGGCCGCAGCGCGATCGTCAACCCGCTCGACCGCGACGAGCTCCGCTCGATCTACCGGCTGCGCAAGCTCATCGAGTGCGACCTGGCCGCCCGCGCCTGCATCGGCCTGACTCCCGCCGACCTGGACGAGGCCGAGCGCCTGCTCAAGGCGTTCACCCACTTCGAGCTCGACGCCGACGAGTCCTGGGAGATCCACAAGCAGTTCCACCTCGCGCTGCTGCGCCCCGCCCTCACCGAGTGGGACCTGCGCCTGCTGGAGCAGCTGTGGCACGCCTGCGACCGCTACACCCGCGTCGTCTACGAGACCTACCAGATCGACCGCGAGGAGCGCCGCCGCCGGGAGATCGCCCACCGCCTCCTGATCGACGCCGCCCGCACCGGCTCCCCCGCCGAGCTGAAGCTCGCCGTCAACGAGCACCTCGCCGAGCACGAGCTGGCCTGCCTGGAGTGGATGGCCGCCCTCCCCCCGTCGCCCTGACCGGGCGCCCATCCAGGCGATGACGGCGGCGACCCGGGCGCCGGCGCGGCGGTAGCTCGCTCCGCACCGGCGGCGGGTGTTCCCCGGTTGTGCTGTGGGTGCGCCGGAGGTCCGCCGCACGCCCCACACCCTCGTTGCGGCACACGGGCAGTAGCTCGAGCTCGATGTCGCGGTCGATGAGGTTGTACAGCGGCCGCGCTGCCACAGACAGCTCCCAGTACCGGGCCACGTCGACGGACTTCCGCAGCTGTCGGTTGCTGATGCACGTCGCGTCGATGTCCGCCGCGTGGGCCGGCCGGGGCGTCGCTGCGGCGCGCGGGGCGCCCCGGCCGGCGGTCTTCGCGGTGCTAGCGGGCGGCGTGGCGGGCGTAGGCCTGGGCCACGGCGGGGACGAGGGCCAGGGCGGCCGCGTGGTCGAGCTTGTCGGTGCGCTGCTGCATGATGGCCCCCAGGCGGCGCTCCGCCGGGACGTCGTCGCCGCGGGCGGCGACGAGGGTGTGGAAGTGCGGGTTCGCCTCACCGAAGGTGAGCAGGTAGGTGGCCGGGGCGCCGGTCACCTCGCTGACGGCGGCGGAGAGGTCGCGGGCGCGGCGGCCGTAGGTGGCCAGCTCCGCGTCGCTCAGGCCGCCGATCCGCAGGGCGTGGCGGCGGACCCGCAGCACGAACCAGCCGGGGACGTCGAAGCCGTCGAGCACCTCGCCCGCCCAGAGGTCGTCGCGGAAGACCACCGCGGCGGACTCGAGCGCCTCCATCTCGCAGGGCGTGCAGCCGGCGGTCACGAGGCGCTCCCGGTGACGCGGGTGACGAGCGAGCCGAGGCCCTCGATGGTGCTGACGAGCTCGTCGCCGGGGCGCAGGTAGACGGCCGGGTCGCGGCCGAAGCCGACGCCGGCCGGGGTCCCGGTGAAGATGAGGTCGCCGGGGCGCAGCGGCAGGTGCGACGACAGGAACGCCACCAGCGCGGGCACGGTGAAGATGAGGTGCCTGGTGCGCGAGTGCTGGACCTCGTCGCCGTTGCGGCGGCAGCCGATCTCCAGGTCGTCGGGGTCGCCGAGCTCGCCGGGGGTCACCAGCCACGGGCCGATGGGACCGAAGCCGGGCAGCGACTTGCCCAGGCCGAACTGCGGCGGTGTGCCGCCGGCGAACTGCAGCGCCCGGTCGCTGAGGTCCTGTCCGATCGTCAGTCCGGCGATGTACGACCATGCGTCCGCCTCGGCGACGTGCCGGGCGGGACGGCCGATCACCACGACCAGCTCCACCTCCCAGTCCACCGTCGAGGACGGCAGGGCGACGGCGCCGGGGCCGGTGATGCAGGAGCTGAACTTGGGGAAGACCATCGGCTGCGACGGCAGCACCATGCCGGACTCGCCGGCGTGGTCGGCGTAGTTGAGCCCGACGCCGAACACCTGCGACGGCCGCGGCACCAGCGGGCCCGCGTCCGGCGGGGGAGGCAGCGGCGGACCGGCCGGCGGGCGGGTGTCGGCCCAGGCCAGGAACTCGTCCCAGTGGTCGAGGACGTCGTGCGGGTCGGGGCCGAACCGGCCGCCGCTGGCGGACGCGACGTCGACCAGGTCGGCGCCCTCCTGGCTGACGAGGCGGCCGGCGACGTTGGCGAGCCGCATCAGTCGAACACCGTGACGACGGCGTCGGCGTGGATGTCGTCGTTGACGCGGTCGGTGTCGTCGGCGCGGCGCCAGATCTCGTAGCCGTTCTCCCGGCAGATCTTGCCGTCGCGCATCTGGAACGCGTGGATCAGCCGCATGCTGCACCGGGTCCCGGGCGGGAACGGGCAGTTGCGGAAGCCTTCCTGCGTGATCGTCAGCTCGAAGATGCTGTCGTCGAAGACCCACTCCTCGGTCGCGAACCGGTGCAGGTTGGTGATCTTGTGGACGTGCATCGCCGCGAAGATCTGCAGGTACTCGGCCTTGACCGTCTCCTTGTCCCGGTGGACGAGGCCGCGGGCCGGGACCTCCCAGACGATGTCGTCGGTGTAGACGGCGATCGCCTGGTCGATGCTCTCCGGGTTCTCGTTGTGGAAGTGCTCGTCCACGGTCGCGTTGTTCAACGCGATGATCGCTTCCCGCTTCTCGGCCTCGGTCTGGGCAGACATGGGTGGCTCCGTTTCTTGCCAAGGAGTGCACGCGCCCGACAGGGGGCGGACGCTAGAATATATTTTCTAGCCTGACACGCTGTCCGGGGCGAGCACAAGACCTTCCGGATCTCGCCCGAACGGCGGAAGCTGCAGCACTGGCCACGCGATGCGAGGAACTCCGCCTACGCTGGTTGTGCGAGAACGGATCGTGTGCGAACGTCTGGAGTCAAACGTATATCCTAGCGCCGCCACAGGATGGAGTTGCCCCATGTCTGTAGAGATGGACGCCGGGTCCCCGGAGCTGATCCGCGAGGCGATCATCGCCCGGAACAACGCGACCGTGGATCAGCACTTCCACAACGAGAACCCCGAGGGCATCGACCTCGCCATCGCGGTCTACACCGACGACATCATCTGGGAGGTCCCTGCCCGCGGCCTCCTGCTCAAGGACAAGGCCGAGGTCAAGGCCGAGTACCTGAAGATCTTCGACGCCATGCACGTCCACAGGATCACCAACCTCTACCGGTTCGCCACCGAGGAGTGGGTGTTCGACGACAGCATCTTCGAGATCACGGTGAAGACCGACGGGTTCCGCAACTGCCCGTTCCCGCCCGGGACCCGGTGCAGCATGCGGCTGATCCACGCGTTCCAGATGCGCGACGGGAAGATCTGCCGGGAGAACGGCTACGAGCTGTGGCGCCGCGCGGACGACACCGACCGGGTCAACGACGACATCCCGGCCGACGCGAAGGTAACGGTGTTCGACTGATGGCCGTCCTGCTCATCGGCGCGACCGGCAACGTCGGTCCGCACGTCGCCAGGGCGCTGCTGCGCCGCGGCGACGACGTCGTGCGCGTCCTCACCCGCGACGCCGCCCGGGCCGCCACGGTCCTGCCGCCCGGCTGCCAGGTCGTCGAGGGCGACCCCGGCGACGACGACACGGTCGTGACCGCCGCCGCCGGTGCCGACGCGGTCTTCCTGCTCAGCGGCCACGACCACGACATGGCCGACCTGCAGCTGCGCATCATCCGCGCGCTGCGCCGCCTGCCGGTGCGGATCGTCAAGCTGTCCGGCACCAGCACCGCGATCAACCCCGACGGCCCGTACACCTGCCGCCAGCACTGGGAGATCGAGCAGGTGCTCGTCAACAGCGGACAGCCGTCCACGATCGTGCGCCCCAACGGCTACATGCAGACGCTGATCGGCACCATCATGATGCCGTTCCGCGATGGGCAATCGGAGTTCGTGACGCCGGACGTCGAACGGGCACTCGGCCGCGCACCCCGCGCCGTGGAGCACTACCTCCAGGAGCTGGCCGTCCCGACCACGACCGCCGCATGAGCGGGCAGCGGAGCGGCTCGGCCCGCTCATCGGCAGTGCAGGTTGGGCTCAGGCCGGCGCCGGAGCGCAGCGGAGGTGACGGCATGAGTGCGGACCTGAGGACCGGCGTGCTGGTCGTCGGCGGCGGGCCCGTCGGGCTGGCCACGGCGATGGAGCTGGACCATCACGGCGTCGCGTCGGTGGTCGTCGAGCCGCGGGAGCACGTCTCCTACCTGCGCCCCCGCGCGAAGACGACCTCGGCGCGCACGATGGAGCTGTTCCGCCGGTGGGGCCTCGCCGACACCGTCCGGCAGCGCGCCCCGCTGCACGTCGAGTGGTCCAAGGACATCGTCTTCTGCATGTCGGTCACCGGCCGCGAGGTGACCCGGCTGACCGGCACGCTCGGGCTCGCCCTCGCCGGCACCGACGTCGCCGCCGAGCCGGGCCAGCAGGTGGCGCAGCCGATCGTCGAGCAGGCGATGCGCGACGCCCTCGGCCGCCCGGAGAGTCACGCGACGCTCCTGCTGGGCCGGCGGGCCGTCGCGTTCGACGATCGTGGCAGCACGGTGGTGGTGACGCTCGAGGACGCGGACGGCGCCACGTCGACCGTCGAGGCCGACTACGTCGTCGGCGCCGACGGGCCGCGCAGCGCCGTCCGCACCGCGATGGGCGCGGTGTACGAGGGGTCCAGCCTCCCCCGCCCGAATGTCAGCATCACGTTCGAGTGCGCCGAGCTCGGCGACCTGATCCCGCACGGCAACGCCGTCCAGTACTGGGTGCTCGACCCCGCCGCACCCGGGCTGGTCGGCCGCCTCGACCTCGACGGCACCTGGTGGGCGATCGCCACGGTCCGCCCGGACGAGGACGAGGACGACGACCGCACCGGCGAGGTCGACGCCACCGCGCTCGTGCACCGGCTGCTCGGCCGGGAGCTGCCGATCAAGGTGATCGCGACTGACCCGTGGTGGGCACGGACGCTGATCGCCGACCGGTTCCGCCGCGGGCGGTTGTTCGTCGCCGGCGACGCCGCGCACCAGAACCCGCCGTGGGGCGGCCACGGGTACAACACCGGCATCGGCGACGCGGTCAACCTCGGCTGGAAGCTCGCCGCCGTCATCAACGGGTGGGCGCCGGAGGCACTCCTGGACAGCTACGAGGCCGAGCGCCGCCCGGTCGCGCAGCGGTTCGTCGCGGCCGCCGCGGAGAACGGCAGGAGCGGGCCGGCGGTCCTCACCGCCGCGGCCGGCCTGACCAGCGGTGGCGCCACCGAGGAGGCCGCCGCGGTCATCCAGGCGGCGAAGCGCACCGAGTTCCACAGCGACGGCCTGGTGCTCGGCGTCGGCTACACCGAGTACGCCGACGTGCAGACCACCAACGGATCCGACTACCTGCCGGTGGCCGCCCCAGGCAACCGGCTCCCCCACACCTGGCTGCCCGACGGGCAGTCCCTGTTCGACCGGCTCGGGCCCGAGCTCACCATCATCGGCCCGGCCTGGCACGCCGCCGCGTTCATCCGCCACGCCGAGCGGCACGGCATCCCCCTGGCCGTGCTCGACGACCCCTCGCTCGGACTGGACGCGTTCTTCAGCGGACGACTGGTGCTGGTGCGCCCCGACCAGCACATCGCATGGATCGGCCGTCCGGTCCCGGACGCCGAGGCCGAGCGGATCGTCGACGAGGCGATCCGCGGAGAATGGAGACACCAACCATGACACCCACCGCCACTGCCTTCACCCACACCACCGCCGACGGCCTGACGGTCACGGGCCGCCGGAACACCCCGCAGGCGCCGGCCGCGGCCGCGCAGGTGCCGCTCGTCATCGCGATCCACGGCGGCACGTACACCTCCGAGTACTTCGACATCCCCGGCTACTCACTGCTGGAGCGGGCCGCCGCGCTCGGGATCCCGGTCATCGCCCTCGACCGCCCAGGCTACCTCGGCAGCACCCACGTGGAGCCCGGCGAGTCGATCATCCTCGCCAACGCGAAGGCCCTCGACCGGGTCATCGGCGAGCTGTGGCAGCGGCACGGCGAGGGCCACGCCGGCGTGTTCGTCATCGGCCACTCCATCGGCGGCGCCGTCACCACCGCCATCGCCGCCGGGCAGCCGAGCTGGCCGCTGCTCGGCATCGCGGTCTCCGGCTGCCTGCTGCAGGTGCCCGACGGCCCGCGGATGGCGTTCGACGCGCTGCCCGACATCCTGATGATCGACCTGCCCGGCCCGATGAAGGACAGCGTCATGTTCGGCCCGGCCTGGACGCACGACTCGGCGATGCCCGAGCTGAGCCACAGCTCCGACACGTCCGTGCCGCGGGCCGAGCTGATCGACATCAACAACGGCTGGATCTCCCGGGTGCGCGAGGTCAACGCCCAGGTCACCGTGCCCGTGCACGCCCGGCAGGGCGAGTTCGACGCGCTGTGGATCACCGACGCCGCCCAGGCCGCCGACTACGCCGCGTCGTTCACGTCCGCACCGGTCGTCGACGGGCGGCTCGTGCTCAACGCGGGGCACTGCGTCGACTTCCACAACGCCGGCGCGGCCCTGCAGCTGAGCCAGCTCGCGTTCGCCCTGGAGGTCAGCGTGGCCAAGGATCCCAGTTGAGCACTGCTCTGCTCAACGCCCGGGTGTTCGACGGGTCCCGCCTGGGCGACCCCGCCACGGTCGTGATCGCGGACGGTCTCATCGCACCACAGGGCACGGCGGCCGCGGAGACGATCGACGTCCGGGGAGCCGCGCTGCTGCCTGGGCTCATCGACACGCACGTCCATGTCACCGAGGTCGCGCACCTGGAGGCGGCCGCCCGGTGGGGCGTCACCACCGCGCTCGACATGGGGTGCTGGGACGCGGGCATCCCCGGCGGGCTCAAGGGCATGCCGGGCCTGCCGGACGTCCGCATCGCCGGCAACCTCGCCAACGCGCCCGGCTCGCACTTCGTCAAGCACATGGGGTTCGGGCCGTCCAGCACCGTGACCGGGCCGCAGGACGCGACCCGGTTCGTCGCGGACCGGATCGCCGAAGGCGCCGACTACATCAAGATCGCGGTCGAGGACCCGAAGATCCCCGGCACGAAGGCGCTGAGCCCCGAGACCGTCGCCGCGGTCGTCGAGGCGGCGCACGCCGCCGGGCTGCTGACCATCGCGCATGTGGTCAGCGCCGACACGCTCACCGTCGCCGTCCGGGCCGGCGCCGACATCGTCACGCACACGGCGCTGACCAGCGAGCTGGACGCCGCGTTCGAGGCGCTGCTGGCCCGGCGCCGGGTCGTCATCGTGCCGACGCTGACCATGATGGACGGCGTCGTGCGCAACATCGGCGGCAAGCTCATCATGCGGGTGCTGGGCACCCTGATGCCGGGGATGCGGATGCGGTACGAGCATGCCACCGCGACCGTGTCGACGTTCCGGAAGGCGGGCATGACGGTGCTCGTCGGCACCGACAGCAACGACAACGTCAAGACGCCCTGCCAGGTGCCCTACGGCGAGTCGATCCACGAGGAGCTGCGGCGGCTGGTGGACGCCGGCCTCACCCCGGCCGAGGCGCTGCGCGGCGCCACGTCGGCCGCCGCGGACACCTTCGGCCTGGCCGACCGCGGCGTGATCGCCCCCGGCCGCCGCGCCGACCTGCTGCTCGTCGGCGGCGACCCCACCGCCGACATCACCGCGACCCGCGACATCCGCGGCGTGTGGATCGGCGGCACGCGGGTCCGCTGACCTCCCCTGACGGAAAGGCACCGACATGATCGTGGTCACCGCCGCCAACGGCAACCAGGGGCGGCTGCTGATTCCCAAGCTGCTCGCCGCGAAGCTGCCGGTCCGCGCGTGCGTGCGGAGCGTCGAGTCGGCCCGGCGGCTGCACCAGATGGGCGTGCCGGACGTGGTCGTCGGCGACGTCAGCGACCCGGCCGTCGCGGCCCGGGCCGTGCACGGCGCGCAGCAGGTCTACCACATCGGCCCGACCCTGCACCCGCGCGAACGCGAGATGGGCCGCACCGTCGTCGACGCGGCCCGCGCCGCCGGCGTGCGGCACTTCGTCTTCAGCTCGGTGCTGCACGCCATCACCACCGACCTCGTGCAGCACGAGATCAAGCGCGACGTCGAGGAGCACCTGCTGTCCTCGGGGCTGGAGTTCACCATCCTCCAGCCGGCCAACTACATGCTGCCGCTGAAGCTCAAGCCGGTCTTCTCCCGCGGCGTGTTCGAGCTGTCGTGGTCCCTGGAGCGCCGCCAGTCCATGGTGGACCTCGACGACGTCACCGACGTGGCGTGCGCCGTCCTCGCCGACGGTGAGCGGCACTACGGCGCCACCTACGAGCTGGCCGGGCCCGGCCGGTACACCGCGCACGAGCTCGGCGAGATCATCTCCCGGGTCCTCGGCCGGCCCGTCGAGGTGCGCCGGATCGACGCCGACACCTATCTGAAGGCGTGGGTCGGCGACGCGGACCCGCGCGAGGTGACCCACCAGCTGCGGGTGCTGCGCTCCATCACCGAGCGGTACAGCAGCCACGACTTCGTCGGCAACCCCAACGTGCTCACCTGGCTGCTCGGCCGCCCGCCCACCACCTTCGAGGCGTACGTGCGCAAGCAAGCGAACGGAGCCGCATGAAGCTCACCGGCAACACCGTCCTCATCACCGGCGGCGGCAGCGGCATCGGCCGTGGGCTCGCGGAGGAGCTGCACCGGCGCGGCAACACGGTCATCGTCGCCGGCCGGCGCGTCGCCGCCCTGGAGGAGGTCGCCGCCGCCAACCCCGGCATGCGGTGGGTGCAGCTCGACGTGTCGGACCCGGCGTCGATCGCCGTCGTCGTGCCGCAGCTGATCGCCACGTACCCGGACCTCAACGTGGTGGTCAACAACGCCGGCATCATGTTCGGCGACGACCCGGCCGAGCCGATCGACGACGCGGCGCTGACCGCGATCGTCGCCACGAACCTGCTCGGCCCGATCCGGCTGAACTCGGCGTTCGTCACGCACCTGCGGTCGCTGCCGTCGGCGACCATCGTCAACGTCAGCTCGATGCTCGGCTACGCGCCGCTCGCCTCCTCGACGCTGTACTCGGCGACGAAGGCGGCCCTGCACTCCTACACGCTGTCGCTGCGGTACCGCCTGCGCGACACCCCGGTGTCGGTGCTGGAGATCGCGCCGCCCTACACGCAGACCCACCTCATGGACGTGAACCTGACCGACTCCCGGGCGATGCCGCTGCGGGACTACCTGGACGAGACCATGGCGGTCCTCGCCACCGACGAGGTCGAGATCCTCGTGCGGCGGGCGGCGGAGCGTCGCGACGCGCAGCGCCCCGACGAGGTCGGGTTCACCACCCGGTTCAACGACCTGATGGGCGCCTGACCGCTTCTGATCAGAACGGGGCGGGGCCGCTGCCGGTCAGCGACATCAGCACCTGGGTCGCCAGGAGGCGCCGCACGCCGGTGACGGCGACCGTGCCGACCTGCTCGTAAGGCAGCTCGATCTGCCCGCCGGTCGCGTCGCGCACCTCCGTGCTGACCTCATTGGGGCGGAACGTGCCGCTCCAGCCGCCGGGTGTGCCGCGGTTGTTGGTGTTCAGCGACGCCATGCCGGCGACCCGCGCCCCGGTGGTGAGGATCAGCGTCGCGGGTCCCGAGTAGGTGGCCATGATGTTGACGGTATCGGCCGGCGGCCGTCCGGGTCCACGGAAGGCCCACTTGAGGGGGGCCTGAAATACGCCTTAAATACTGCCCCGAGCTGTACTGACAACGTTGACACACGCCTATTTTTGCTCTTCGATCGGAGTTGTCGCACTTTGCACTGATCAATGCATTGGAGGCATGATGCGCATCCCGAAACGGCTGCTGGCGGCGGGGATCGCCGCCGCGGGCGTGATCACCGTCGTCACCGTCGCGGTCCGGGCACCGGCCGAGGCGGCGACCGGCTCGACCGTCGTCAGCGCCGCCTCCGGCCGCTGCCTCGACGTCGTCGGCCAGTCGCAGGCGGACAAGGCCCTCGTCAACATCTACGACTGCAACGGCCAGGCCAACCAGGCGTGGACCTTCACGGCCGCCGGGGAGCTGCGGGTGTACGACTCCCCCAAGTGCCTGGACGTCGCCGGGCACGACACCACCGCCCCGGCGACCGCGCAGATCTACACCTGCAACGGCGGCGCCAACCAGAAGTGGCGGATCAACGCCAACGGCACCATCACCGGCGTCGAGTCGGGCCTGTGCCTCGACGTGACCGGCGCCGCCACCGCCAACAGCACGCCGGTCGCCCTGTGGACCTGCAACGGGCAGAGCAACCAGCGGTGGACGACCACGGCCGGTGACTCGCAGCCGCCGACGGTGCCCGGCAACCCCAGAGTCAGCAACCTCGTCTGCGACGCCGTCACGTTCTCCTGGAACGCGTCGACCGACAACGTGGGTGTCGCGTTCTACGACGTCTTCCACGACGGCCAGCTGATGAAGTCGGTGACCACGCTGTCCACCGACCTCACCGTCGTGCCCGGGGTCACCTGGGGCCTGTACGTCAACGCCCGCGACGCCGCCGGCAACGTCTCGCAGGCCAGCACCACGGTGCCGATCACGCCGCCGCAGTGCCAGGCCGACACCACGCCGCCGACCGCGCCGACCGGGCTCACCGGATCCGCGTCCGGCACGACCGTGACCCTGCGGTGGACCGCCGCCACCGACAACATCCAGGTCCGCGCGTACGACGTCTACCGCGACAACGCGAAGGTCGGCACGATCACGGGGACCGGCACCACCACCCCCGCGACCACGTTCATCGACAGCGCCCTGGCCGCCGACCGGGCCTACGCCTACCAGGTCGTCGCCCGCGACGCGCAGGGCAACGTGTCGCCACGCAGCAACACCGCCACCGTCACCACGGGCGCCGCATGCGGCAGCTCGGTCTGCGCCGTCACGCAGATCGGCACCGACACCGACATCCCGTGGGGCCTCGTCACACTGCCGGACGGCACGATCCTCTACACCCGGCGCGACGCGCACGACATCGTCCACCTCAACCCCGCAACCGGCGCCAAGAACAGCATCGGCACGGTGCCGAACGTGCAGAACACCGACGGCGAGGGCGGGCTGCTCGGCCTGGCGATCTCGGCGAACTACGCCAGCGACCACTGGCTGTACATCATGCACACGTCGCCGTCGGACAACCGGATCGTGCGGATCCGGTACGAGAACGGCACCCTGAACACCGGCAGCGAGCAGGTCCTGCTCAGCGGCATCCTGCGCAACAAGTTCCACGACGGCGGCCGGCTGCGGTTCGGCCCCGACGGCAAGCTCTACGCCAGCACCGGCGACGCGCAGAACGGCGACAACGCGCAGAACCTCAACAGCCTCAACGGCAAGGTGCTGCGGCTCAACCCGGACGGCACCGTGCCGTCGGACAACCCGTTCGGCAACTACGTCTGGAGCTACGGGCACCGCAACCCCCAGGGGCTCGCGTTCGACTCGCAGGGCCGGCTGTGGGAGCAGGAGTTCGGCAACGCGATCATGGACGAGACCAACCTCATCCAGAAGGGCGGCAACTACGGCTGGCCGGCGTGCGAGGGCACCAGCGGCACGTGCGGCACCGCCGGGTTCATCGCGCCGAAGCGCACGTACCCGACGGCTGAGGGCTCCTGCTCCGGCATCGCGATCGTCCGGGACGTGCTGTACATCGCCTGCGAGCGCGGCACCCGCATGTACCGGGCGGTCATCAGCGGCACCTCGCTGACGAACGTGCAGGCGTACTTCAACGGCACGTACGGCCGGCTCCGCACCGTCGAACCGGCGCCGGACGGCGGCCTGTGGCTGACCACCAGCACCACCGGCGACAAGGACAGCATCCCGAACAACAGCAACGAGAAGCTCTTCCACGTCACGCTCGGCGCCTGATGGTTCGAGCGCGACGGCCCGCCCTCGCCGGGCGGGCC